>JACDAP010000346.1 GCA_013695395.1 Solirubrobacterales bacterium | reverse complement strand
GGCTTGGACCGGGCGGAGATGATGACTTACCTCTCACAAAACATCCGGTACTCGATAGACGATTCTATGCAGGCCGGGCTGGAGCTTTATTTCAAGCTTGCGGCCGATTCTGGATTGATCAAGGGTGCGAGACCGCTCGACTACCGGGAATAATGGCTTGTCGGAGTTCGGCATCATCGACCACTGACGTATATTTCGAACGCGGATCTGGCGGATCGAGCGGATCTGCAATTTCGGACTGATCTGCAAGAATCGGCTCCATCCGCCAAATCCGCGCTCAAAGAGACTAACACCCGGGCTCAATCTGATTCTAACCGCGGCTTTTGTTAGAATGAAGCCGATGGAAACATCGATTCAACCCATACTTGATAAAGCCCTGGCCGGCGAGCGTCTGACGTCCGAAGACTGCACCGCGCTGCTCGAATCAAACGATTTCGTCCGGATCGGGCTTGCAGCTCATGAGATCCGCACCCGGCACAATCCGACCGACGTCGTCACCTACATCATCGACCGCAACATAAACTACACGAACATCTGTAACGTCGTCTGCACCTTTTGTGCATTTTATCGACGGCCCGGGAAACCCGACACGTACGTTCATTCGATCGAAGAGATCGAAAAGCGCATCGACGAGACGATCGCCCTCGGCGGAACGGGTGTGTTGATGCAGGGCGGGCTTCATCCGGATTTTAATATCGAGTGGTATGAAGATCTGCTGCGGATTCTGCACGCAAAGTATCCTGGGTTTCAACTGCACTGCTTTTCGCCGCCGGAGATCCACAATATTTCGCTGATCTCGAAACTCGATTACGTGACGATCATGCAGCGGCTGAAGGATGCAGGACTGAATTCGCTGCCCGGCGGCGGCGGGGAAATTCTCGACGACGAAGTTCGAAAGCGCGTCTCGACGAAATGCAATACGCAGGAATGGCTTGATGTGATGCGTGCGGTTCACAAGGTTGGTCTCCGCTCGACCGCGACGATGATGTTTGGCATCGGCGATAAGATCGAACATCGCGTACGACATCTCCAACGGGTCCGCGATGTGCAGGACGAGACCGGTGGATTCACGGCGTTCATTCCGTGGACGTTCCAGCGCGAGAACACTGCGCTAGGACGCAAGATCACCGAAGAGCCGACAGGCATCGATTACCTACAGATGGTCGCGGTCTCGCGTTTATTTTTAGATAACATCCAGCACATACAGGCATCGTGGCTGACGCAAGGACTAAAACTCGGGCAGAGCTCGCTTCGCTTTGGCGCCGACGACATGGGTTCGATCATGATCGAAGAGAACGTCGTTTCGGCCGCAGGTGCTCACGTCGAGGCGAATGAACGCGACCTCCGATACCAGATCCGCGAAGCGGGATTTATCCCCCAGCAGCGCGACATTCTCTATAACTACATCAACCGCGACGGCGTCGACGACCTCGATAGGAGCGATTCGTTGAAGCTCAAGCAGTTGAGCGTCGCGTTTGCGGATTAAAAGAATTCCAATGAAGATATTTGTCGCAACTAAAGACGGACAGGGCTTACGAGCTAACGACGTTTTCGACGCTGTTCAAGACGAGTTAGTTTTTTTCCCTATGGAAGGTGATTGTCATATTGATGCGAAATGTGCGTGTCGCCGCACGATGGAAAGTTTGTCTTCTGGTCGGACCACAACCTTCAAAGTTGAAGATATTGCGATCAGCAAAGAGGAGTATTATAAAAAATTCGTGGCGTCATTGATTACGACGAATGGATATGCGGCGGAGGATATTCAGGATTATCCGGAGTTATACGATGAAGAATTTGAGACCTTGCTTGAATTGCCACTAAGATTTCCCACGGGGCAAGTGCTCGAAAAGCGAGGCGACGAAATATATCCCCGAATAGTAGAACGTAGCGACAGCGATAAAATCCTGGCGATGATTAAAAAAGGTGAGTCAAAAACTATCGAGTTTAAGGAAACCTTGAGTTTGGATGTTAGAAAGCAGACCAAAGAAACCTACATTGAACTTTCGAGTTTGAAGACGATCGCAGCATTTCTAAATTCGGACGGGGGTTCTTTGATGGTGGGTATTTCCGATGATGGCGAGATATCGGGAGTGAACACAGAAATCGAAAAACTCCATA
>JACDAP010000335.1 GCA_013695395.1 Solirubrobacterales bacterium | reverse complement strand
CCTCTACCTAGTTCCGCTCGCGATCCTGCTCGTCGCGGCACTGGCGCTGCCTGCGGCCGCGTCCGCCAGCAAGCTCGTGACCATCGACACGCCAACGGGGCCGGGCCCCGTGCCGGGTCCGTACAAGGCGAACGTCCTGCTTCCCGACGGCTACGACCCCGGTCGCGCCTACCCGCTTCTTCTCCTGCTGCACGGTGTCGGCGACGTGCCCAACTACGTGTCCTGGGCGCAGCCCGGCAGCGGCGACATCGTGCACACCGCCGCGGGCCTCGACGCGATCATCGTGATGCCCGAGGCCGACCGCGGGTTCTACACGGACTGGTTCAACGGCGGCCGGCGCGGCGACCCCTCGTGGGAGACGTACTTCCTCGACACCTTCATCCCCTTCATCGAGCGGACGTACAAGATCGCCCCCGGGCGGCGCAACCATGCTGTCGCCGGCCTCTCCATGGGCGGTTTCGGCGCGGCCTACCTCGGCAGCCAGCGCCCCGACCTCTTCGGTGCCGTCGCATCGTTCAGCGGCTTCGTCCAGCACCAAAGGCCGGAGGCCGACCCGGGGCTGAAGGTGGTCGGCGAGGTCGACTACACCTCGATCTTCGGCCCGATGTCCGGCGCGTACGCCACGGGCCACAACCCGACGCGCACGGCAGCCAACCTGCGCTCCTCGCGCGTGTTCGTGACGGTCGGCGACGGTACCGCCGACCCGTCCGCCGGCAGCTCGCCCACCGCGGTGGTCGGCGGCGGCGCCGCGGAGCTCGAGCTGCGCCAGGAGAACGACGAGTTCGCCGCCGCGCTCCACGCCGCGGGCGTGCCCGTCGACTACCGGCCGGGCGTCGGCGTGCACGACTGGCCGTACTGGCGCGCCGCACTGAAGGAGGCGATCGCCTGGGGCCTGTTCTCAGAGGTCCCGGAAGCGCCATCGAAGTGGACGCTTCAGACCGTGCGCACGCACGGCCGGGCGTGGGACGTCCGCTACGACTTCGCCACCGCGCCCGAGCAGGTGATCACCTTCACGCGGGCGCCGGGACGCTTGAGCGTCGGCGGCGGCACGGGCACCGTCACCGTCACCGACGTGCGCACGGGCTGCACGGCCACCGGGAGCCTGCCGGCCGAACAGCTCCTGCCGCCGAAGACGTGCGGGCGTCTGGTCGTCGCAACATCGCGACGCCACCTGCGCCGTGGCCGGCGCGTGCGCCTGACCGTCCGTGTGAGCGCGCTCCGCGACGACGGCTCACGCACGCCCGCAGTCGGCGCCGTCGTGCGCTTCGGCGCTGCACGGGCGATCACCGGCGCGCGAGGAGTCGCCCACATCACCTACCGGCCGGTCGGACGATACGGGCTGCGCCGGGTTCGCGCCACCGCACCGGGCCTCACCAACGGTTTCGTCCGCGTCCGCGTCACGCGCTGAGGCGCCCGCTCTGATCGCGGAACATCGCCCTCAGCCGTGTCGTGCCTCGGCATAGGTTGGCGCGTTGGCGTTCTGTGGCCCACGTCGTCCGTGGACCGCACACCTCGCGGGTGGGAGAGTGGCCCATGCCCCGTCTCCAGGTGCCGTCCAAGCTGTTGGCCGCGGTCTACGACAAGGTCAACGCCGGTCCGGAGGACGCGGGGGTGGCGGCGCTCCGCGGCGGGCTGCTCTCGCACGCCCGCGGGAGGGTGATCGAGATCGGCGCGGGCACGGGCCTGAACCTCGCGCACTACCCGCCGACGGTCGCCCACCTCGTGCTCTCTGAGCCCGACGTGAACATGCGTGCGAAGCTCCGGGTCAAGCTCGACGCGGGCGCGGGACCCCAGGCCGTCGAAGTCTCCGACGCGACGGCCGGCGACCTACCGTATGACGACGCGAGCTTCGACACCGTGGTGGCGACCATGGTGCTGTGCACGGTGCCCGAGCCCTCCCTCGCGCTGGCCGAGCTGCGCCGCGTCATGCGGCCGGACGGCCGCCTCCTGGTCCTCGAGCACGTGCGCTCCGAGCGCAGCGGCGTCGCCAGGCTCCAAGACGCCGTCGTGCCGCTCTACGGGTTCATGGGCCGCGGCTGCCACCCGAACCGCGACACGCTCGCCGCCATTCGCGCCGCGGGGTTCACCCTCGACGAGCATCGGCGCG
>JACDAP010000034.1 GCA_013695395.1 Solirubrobacterales bacterium | reverse complement strand
CGGCGCTGAGCGCGGATGGGCGTCCACCGTTCGGGCGCTCATCCGCGCTCAGCCTGGTCACGAGCTGGCCCGTACCCTTGGGCGAATGTTCGTGGCACACCGATCCGTCCGGTCTGACTCGTGAAGGCCGCCAAGCGGGTCGGCCTCGAGGTCGTGGGCTGGAGCCTCGTGGTGGTCGGGATCGCGGCGCTCGTGCTGCCGGGTCCCGGGCTGCTCCTGCTCTTCGCGGGCTTCTTCGTCCTCTCCCAGCAGTACGAGTGGGCCGAGCGGCGCCTGGACCCGATCAAGTACCGCGCGCTCAAGGGCGCGGCCGAGAGCGTCGAGACGTACCCCCGCCTGGTCGTCTCGGTGCTCGGTGCCCTCGGGCTGTTCGCCTTTGCCGCGCTCTGGTTCGCGGACCCGGATGTGCCCGGCTGGTGGCCGCTCTCGGACGGCCTCTGGTTGCCCGGCGGCTCGGCCACCGGGCTCACGCTCGCGTTCTCGGGCGTCCTCGCCCTCGCCCTGCTCGCCTACAGCTTCCGGCGCTTCCACGGCAAGCCCGATGCGGTCGCGGAGCTCGAGCAGGAGATCGAAGCGGCCGACGCGGACCTCCACGCGGACTGATAGACATCTCCCTGGCCAACGGGGGAGCGGTGATGAGGCGAAGGACCGTGGCGGCGCTGGTCGTCGTCGGAGCGTTGGCGGGCCCACCGGTCGCCGCCCACGCGGAGGGCCGATGCGGGGAGGCGCCGGCCCGCCCATGGTGCGACACGGGGCTCGACGCCGACACACGCGCCGGACTGCTGCTCGAGGCGCTCACCCCCGCAGAGCGGATCGGCCTGCTCGCCGGGGACGAGCTCACCGGCGTGGCCGGCGCCGAGGGCACGCACACCGGGACGAGCGACGGCGTGCCGCGGCTCGGGCTGCCGACCGTCCTCTTCTCCGACGGGCCGGTCGGGCCCCGGCAGGGGATGTCCACCGCGATGCCCTCTCCCATGAGCCTCGCCTCGACCTTCTCCGGCGCGCTGGCCGAGCAGCACGCGGCGGTCGTCGGTGACGAGGCCAAGAAGAAGGGCAACGACGTCGTCTTCGCCCCCGCGGTCAACATGCTCCGCACGCCGCTGAACGGGCGCACGTTCGAGTACTTCGGGGAGGACCCCTACCTCACCGGGCGCATGGCGTTCTCCTGGACGCGCGGCCTGCAAGCCCAGGGGGTGATCGGCAACGTCAAGCACTTCGCGGTCAACAACCAGGAGGGCGCTGGCCCCTCCCCGCCCGGCTCCCCGCTCGGCACCGCCGTGATCGGCGGGAGGCTGACCGTCGACGCGCGGGTCGACGAACGGACGCTTCGCGAGATCTACACCCCGCAGTTCGAGCAGGCCGTGAAGGCTGGCGTGGGAACGGTCATGTGCGCCTACCCGCGCGTGGGCGGTCAGTACGCCTGCGAGAACGAGCACCTGCTCCAGGACATCCTGCGGCGCGACTTCGGCTTCAAGGGGTTCGTGCTCACCGACTACGGCGCGGCCAAGAACACGGGGCCGTCGCTGAACAACGGGCTCGATCTGGACATCTGGCCGGGAGTCGTCCTGGGCCCCGCGCCGGTGACGGCCGCGCTGATCGCCGGCCTGACGAGCGAACGGCAGGTCGATCGCAGCGTCCGCCGGATCCTGCGCACCCTCTTCGCGTTCGGCTTCTTCGATCGCGCCGCCTACGTCGACGACGGCTCGCAGATCGACAGGGCGGGCCACCATCAGATCGCCGGGAGCCTCGAGGAGCAGGGCGCGGTCCTGCTCAAGAACGCCGGCGATCTGCTGCCGCTCGACCCCGGCGCGACCCGACGCGTCGCGGTCATCGGCCCCGAGGCGACCGTGCTGAAGAACGGTGGCGGCTCGAGCGCGATCGTGCCGTTCACCTCGGTCACGCCGCTCGCGGGGATCCAGGCGCGCATCGGCGCTGAGAAGGTCAGCTTCGACGACGGGTCGGACCCGGCGCGCGCCGCGGCGGTGGCCCGCGCGGCCGACGTGGCGGTCGTCGTGGTCGGCGACCGCGCCGGCGAGGGCGCGGACAAGCCGGACATGGGCCTGAACGCCGGGCAGATCGACGGCGTCGACCGGGATGCGCTCGTCGCGGCGGTGGGCGCCGCGCAGCCGCGAACCGTCGTGGTCATGCAGACCGGCGGCCCGGTTCTCACCCCCTGGCGCGACGCGGTTCCCGCGTTGCTCGAGGCCTGGTTCCCGGGGCAGAACGGCGGCACCGCGATCGCCCGGGTGCTCTTCGGGGACACCGAGCCGGGCGGACGGCTACCCGCGACCTTCCCGCTGCGCGAGGCCGACGAGCCCGTCTCCGGTGATCTGCGCCGCTACCCCGGCGTGGCCGAGCGGGTCGACTACGAGGAGGGCGTGCTCATCGGCTACCGCTGGTTCGACGCCAAGGGGCTCGACGTGGCCTACCCGTTCGGTCACGGCCTCTCCTACACCTCGTTCGCCTTCTCCGACCTGCGCCTGGAGCCGGGAGGCGGGGAGCAGGACGCGGTCGTCTCAGCCGTCGTCACCAACACCGGGAAGCGGACCGGCACCGCCGTCCCGCAGCTCTACCTCGGCCTGCCCGAGCCGCGGCCCGGTGTCACCCAGCCGCCGCTCCAGCTCAAGGGCTTCGAGCGGGTCACCCTCCCTCCGGGCGGTCGGCGCCGGGTGCGCTTCCCCCTCGACGAACGCGCCTTCTCGTTCTGGGACACCCGCGCGGACGGCTGGCGCGTGGCTCCGGGCTGCTACGGCGTGGCGGTCGGCGCGAGCTCGCGGGAGCTCGCGCTGCGCGGCACGATCGCGCGCGGCGCGACGTGCGCGGC
>JACDAP010000270.1 GCA_013695395.1 Solirubrobacterales bacterium | reverse complement strand
CGGAGTCGAGCACGGCCTTGACGTCGCCCGTGCTCTCACCGAGCGACTTCGCGATGGCAGCTGTGCGCTCGGCGCCCTTGTCCTGCTTGCCGGCCGAGCGGTCGGGGCGGGCCGCCTCGACGGCGCTCTGCAGCTTCGCCTCGGTGACGCCGAGCGCCTTGGCGACCGCGGCCAGGTCGGCGTGCATGCCGCGACCGCCGGGTCCGCCGTGGCGACGGTGGCCGCCCGGGCCGCGACCGCGGGCCGAGCGCTCCTCGACCGAGGTGACGGTGAAGTCCTTGGCCACCTTGACCTCGACCTCGGTCCCGTCGGCCTTGCGGACGTGGCTCTCGTAGACCCCGCCGCGGTCGGTCTCGGTGCGCAGGATCGTGGCGCCGGGCAGCTTGGCGGAGACCGCTGCCTCGACCTTCTGCTTGGTCTCGCCGGTCAGCGCGGTCTCATCGGCGCCCGGGCCGCCGGCGGGGCGCTGGGACGAGGTCGAGCCGGTCGTCCCGGAGGACGCTGCGCCGGCGATGGTCGCGCCGGAGACGCCGGCGAGCGCGGTGGCCGCGAGGAGGGCGGCGAGCCTGGGGGAGAGGTTGAGCATGAGGGTGCCTTTCTGGCTTGATTGACTGCTGCTTGGACCCACCATGCGCGGTGCGCCTGAGCGCTCACCCAGCGATAGCTGAGGATCTCCCGAGAGTCGTTCGGGACGTGGGGGATGGGTCCGATGGCGGAGCTGGAGCGCTGCGCCGAGCGCGCTGCGAGCATCCGACGATGGTCCTGCGCTCCCTCCCCCTGTTCCTCCTGGCCGCCGTCGCCGAGATCGGCGGCGCCTACCTCGTCTGGACCGTCGTCAAGGACGGTCGCGCCTGGGGCTTTGCGCTGCTCGGGGTGTTGCTTCTCGGGGCCTACGGGGTGATCGCCGCGTTGCAGCCCAGCGAGGAGTTCGGCCGCGTGCTCGCGGCGTACGGCGGCGTCTTCGTCGTCGGCTCGCTCGCCTGGGGCGTGGCCTTCGACGGCTTCCGGCCCGACCGGGCGGACCTCGGCGGCGCCGCGGTCTGCCTGCTCGGCGCGGCGATCATCATCTACGGGCGCTGAACCCGCGCCCCGGGCTCAGCGCGCCTGGAGTCGCTCTATCCGGCGGAAGACCGCGGGGTAGCGCGCAGGAAGGAGTCGGACGAGGAGGTCGATGGCCTTCGCGTCGCTGCCGACGAGCACCCGCGGCTTGTCCGCCTCGACCCCGGTGACGATGATCTCGGCCGCGCGGGTCGGGTCCATCTTGAGGAGCTTCTCGTTGTAGTGGCGCTGCCGGGCCTCGTCCGCCGGTGTGATCTCGAGCCCCGAGGCGCGCGCCTCCTCGAGCGCGGCGGTGGCGATGTTCGTCTTGATCCCGCCGGGATGCACGACGGTGACCCCGACGCGGCGGCCGGCGTCCTGCATCTCGGCCCGCAGGCTCTCGGTGAACCCGCGGACCGCGAACTTCGTCGTGCAGTAGTGGCTCATCTCCTTCTGGGCGAGGAACGCGTTGAGGCTCGAGACGTTGACCACGTGCCCGTCGCCCGAGGCGATGACGTGCGGCAGGAACGCCTTGGTCCCATGGATGACGCCCCAGAGGTTCACCCCGAAGACGCGCTCGTACTCGGCGTACTCCGAGTCGAGGACCGTGTTCGAGTGGGCGATGCCGGCGTTGTTGTAGATCTGGTGGACGACGCCGAAGTGCGCCGCGACCGCGTCGGCGTAGGCGGCCACCGCGTCACGGTCGCTCACGTCGAGACGCGCGGTGTGGACGTCGGAGCCGACGAGCGCCGCCGTCTCCGCCAGCCCGCCCTCGTCGACGTCGGACAGCGCGAGCCGCCCACCGCGGGCGGCCAGCGTCACCGCGAGCGCGCGACCGATCCCCGAGCCCGCACCGGTGACCACGCAGACCTTCCCGGCGACCGCACTCATGCCGCGACCGGTTCGAGTGGCGCGGGCTGCGGGTGGGGCGCGAAGCGCAGCGCGGGGCTGTCGACCGGCGCGCGGCGCAGGTGCTCGAGATCTTCCTTGTAATCCATGGCCAGGTGCCACGGAGCGCTCGGACCCTGCTTGGGCAGCTGCTCGAGCGAGCGCTGCACGTAGCCGGCGGCGAAGTCCATCAGCGGGCGGGTCGGCATGTTCGGATCGTCGAGCGTCGGGGTGACGGAGGCGAGCCCGCGCGACTCCATGTGCGCGAGCAGGCGGCAGAGGTGCTCGAAGACGAGATCGATCTTCAGCGTCCACGACGAGTTCGTGTAGCCGATCGCGAAGGCGAAGTTCGGCACGCCGCTCAGCATCATGCCCTTGTAGGCGAGCCGCTCGTTGACCGGGACCGGCGCGCCGTCGACCTCGAGCTCGGCGCCACCGAAGAGCTGGAGGTTGAGCCCGGTCGCGGTGACGATGACGTCCGCCTCGAGCTCACGGCCGGAGGTGAGCCGGAGCCCGCGCTCGGTGAACGTCTCGATCCCGTCGGTGACCACCTCGGCGGTCCCGGCGCGCAGCGCGCGGAACAGGTCGCCGTCGGGCACCGCGCAGAGGCGCTGGTCCCACGGGTCGTAGCTCGGGTTGAAGTGCGTGTCGACGTCGACGTGGGCGGGAAGTTGCTTCTCGGTGATCCTGCGGATGAGCCGCCGGGCGCGGGTGGGGTACTTCTGGCAGAGCCGGTAGACCGTGCGCTGCTGCCAGATGTTCTTGCGGCGCGTTAGGGCGTGGCCGCGCTCGTCACCGAACCAGCGGCGCAGCTTGTCGGCGATGACGTCGCGGGAGGGGAGCGGCATGATGTAGGAGGGCGAGCGCTGCAGCATCGTCACCTGCGCGTTCTGCGCGGCGAGCGCCGGGACGATCGTGACCGCCGTCGCGCCGCTGCCGATGACCACGACGCGCTTGCCGGCGACGTCGAGCTCCTCCGGCCAGTGCTGCGGATGGATGACCTGACCGCCGAAGTCCTCGACCCCGGCGAAGGCCGGGGTGAAGCCCTCGTCGTAGCGGTAGTAGCCGCTGGCCGCGACCAGGAAGCCCGCGGTCATCCGGACGATCTCGCCGGTCTCCTCGACGCGGGCCTCGACCGTCCAGCGCGCCTCGGCGCTCGACCACGCGGCGCGGAGCACCTTGTGTCCGAAGCGGATCTGCTCGTCGATCCCGGCCTCGGACGCCGTCTCGCGGAGGTACGCAAGGATCTCGGGACCGTCGGCGATCGCCTTCTCGCCGGTCCACGGCTTGAACGCGTAGGCGAAGGTCGAGAGGTCGGAGTCCGAGCGGATGCCCGGGTAGCGGAAGAGGTCCCAGGTGCCGCCGCTGGCCGCGCGCGCCTCGAGGATCCGGTAGCTCGTACCGGGCCGCTTGTCCTGCAGGTGCCAGGCCGCGCCGATGCCGGAGAGGCCCGCTCCGACGATCAGGACGTCGACGTGGTCGGTGGCGGTAGCGGTCGTGGTGGGGCTCATCGCTGCTCTCTCCTTGAGGAAGTGGTCGCTCGGAGAGCATCGCGCCCAGTCGCCGATTCGACAAGGACGAAATGCTCAGCATGTGATGGCATGAAGGTGCGGTCTGCACAGACCGATAGCGTGGTGTGCATGTCCTCCGCCCACCGCTGGGAGCGTCCTTCGGACCGCACCTGCGAGCTGATCCGCACCGGGGCGGAGCTCCTGCTGGCCGCTCCGGACGCCGGGCTCGCGCAGGTCGACGCCGTGACGCTCGCCGACGTCGCCCCGGCGATCCGGGAGGACCCGGGCCTCGTCGCGTCGATCCGCCGCGCCAACCGCGCGAACCTCACGCACTGGCTCGAGGCGAACCGGCACGACCCGGGGATGCCGGTCGAGCCCAACCTCGGGCCGGACACCTTCGGGATCGCCCGTGACCTCGTGCGGCGCGGACTTGATCAGAACTCCCTCGACGCCTACCGCACCGGCCAGAACGCGGCCTGGCGAGCCTGGATGGCCGTCGCCTTCACGCTCACCTCCGACCCCGGGGAGCTCGCCGAGCTGCTCGACGTGAGCGCCCGCTCGGTCTTCGGGTTCGTCGACGAGACGCTCGCCGGCATCGCGGTGGAGGTCGAGCGGGAGCGCGAGCACCTCACGCGCGGCACCCAGGCCGAACGGCTCGAGGTGGTGAGCCTCGTGCTCGGCGGAGCGCCGATCACGGCCGAGCGCGCGGGGCGACGGCTCGGTTACGACCTCGGCCAGACCCACACCGCGGCGATCGTCTTCAGTGACGCCGCCGACGCGGACCCGGTCGCCCTGGAGGAGGCGGCCGAGGCGCTCGCGCGGCACGCCGGGGCCCGCCGGCCGCTGACGGTCGTCGCGAGCGAGTCGGCGCTGTGGACGTGGATCGCCTCCGGGCTCGACGTGCACGCGCTCCCGGACGCGCTCCACGGCTCCGGGCAGGTGCGCGTCGCGCTCGGCCCGACGCTCCCGGGGATCGAGGGCTTTCGGCGCAGTCATCGCG
>JACDAP010000257.1 GCA_013695395.1 Solirubrobacterales bacterium | reverse complement strand
ATCTATGCCATCGATTCGGGAACACGCCGATCGAGCATCGCGCGCAGCCGGGCCTCGGTGGCAGTGACGTTCGCCGGGTGGAGGTCGTCCCAGAGCAGTCGCAGGATCCGGTGGCCGGAGAGCTGATAGGCCTCGTCACGGCGGTGGTCGGCGTCGAGCTGGGTGCGGCGCTCGTGGTAGGCGCGTCCGTCGAGCTCGACTACGAGCCGCGGGCCGACGTAGACGCAATCCGCCTTGTGGCCGGCGACCCACTCGTTCAGCCGGTCCGGCCGCGGGAGGCCGCGGGAGCGGAGGAAGCGCAGGAAGCGGCGCTCGAGCTCGGACTTCGTGTGGGCCTCGTCGGCTTCGAACAGGCGGGTCACGAGCCCGCGGCCGGAACGCCCGGGCGCGCGCGACTGAGCACCCCGGAGCGCCGCGGGAGAGAAGTACCGCAGGGTGTCGACGGCGCTGCGGAGCTCGTCGTAGCTCGCGACGTCGGCCAGATCGACGAGCGTCCGGGGCACCCGGCTGAGGCGGAGCAGGCCGCGCCGCTGGACGTCCGCGGGGTCGAGCCGCTGCACGCGGTGGACGACGATGCCCGGCCGCGAGGCGATCGAGCGGGTCGTGGAAATGTGGACCTCAGGTTCGAATGGCAGCCCGAACGCGAGCGCGTGGGCGGGCGAGGTGGGCTCAGCGCCCATCCCGGCGGCGGCGCCCGCGGTCCAGTGGGTCAGCGTCGAGCCCGGCCCGCAGGCCCATTGCGCCGCGAGCCAGCGTCCTTCCCGGCTGAGCGCCGCGTGCCCCCACGCGAACACGCCGTCGTGCAGGCGCGTCAGGCGGCCGACGCGCACGCGCTGATCGATGGCTCCGCGCGTGAGCCCCCGACGGGTCAGCTGCCCGTCGTGGACCACTCCGAACTGCGCGTTGGCCAGCGCCAACAGCGCCCGCTCGCGCGGCGTGTTCCCAGATCGATCCATTACATCGACTAGGGAGCACGCCGCCTCCGAAGTTCGAGTGTTGGCGCGTCGACGCTCTCGCGCGGAGCGCTGCGCGGGGCCAGCGCGCCACGCGTGGCTCAGGCGAAGGGCTTGACGGTCATGAAGAAGACCGCGACGACGACGAGCGCGAGGATCACGAGGGTCCAGGTCTTGGCCTTGCCGAGCGCCTCTGCGTAGGCGAGGTCGTCGCCGGCGGTCGCCGTGTCGAGCAGGGCCTGCTCGTTGCGGCGCAGTACCGTCGCGCCGAGGCCCGCGACCACGAAGAGGATGAGGAGCGGCACCGAGACCCAGACCTCTGACCAGTAGTCGCGATCCGAGGCGAGGTAGGCGCCCGCCAGGAGCACGACGCCCAACACCGGCCCCGTGACCTTCTTCGAGAAGGCGATCTGCGCGCGGTGCAGGCCGGTCCGCTCGGTGATCGGCGCGCTTGCGTTGACCGCGAAGAAGACCGGGTAGGCGAAGAGCGCGCCGAACGCGACGATCACCGCAACGATGTGCAGCCAGAGGACCGTGTCGTACAGGGTGATCGCGAGCATGATCGAAGCCTACGGCGCGGGTCGTTCGCAGGCGTCGTCGGTGCCCGCGTGGCGGAGGGCCAGCAGGCACGACTTCCCGCCGACCCTCCAACCTCGAGGGGTGCGCTCGCGTTCCCAACCCAGCATGTCCGTGCGGGGCGTTCGAAAAGTTCCGCATGTCGGCGCGCGCACCGCCATGATTGAGCCATCGCCATCGGAACCCTCAACACGCTGTTGCGCTTCGGTCCTCGCACCGCAAGCGTGGCCGACGACCGTCGGCTCGTCGCTGCCGTTCGGGCCGGGGACGATGCCGCGTTCGAGGCCATCTACGACCGACACCACGTGGGGCTGCTCGGGTTCTGTCGTCACATGCTGGGCTCGCAGCCCGAGGCCGAGGACGCGCTGCAACTGGTCCTGCTCTCCGCCTACGACGCTCTGCACCGGGATGCCCGTGCGATCGACCTCAAGCCGTGGCTCTACGCCATCGCCCGCAACCGATGCACCTCCGTGCTGCGCGCACGCCGCGAGGAGCGGCCGCTCGACGACGAGCGCCGGCTCTCCACCGTGGGGCTGGCGTTGGCCGACGAGGTCGAGCAGCGCGACGAGCTCAAGGCGGTGCTCGGGGACGTCGCCGAGCTCCCCGACCAGCAGCGGGCGGCCCTCGTCCTGGCCGAGCTCGGGGACCTCACCCATGAGGAGATCGGCGTGAGCCTCGGCGTGCCCACCGCGAAGGTCAAGGCGCTGGTCTTCCAGGCGCGCACCTCGCTCATCGGCTCACGGCAGGCGCGTGACACGCCGTGCGAGCTCATCCGGGAGCAGCTCGCGACCCTGCGCGGGAGCGCGCTGCGCCGGACGGAGATCTCGCGCCATCTCGAACAATGCGCGGGGTGCACCGCCTATCGCGAGGAGCTCCGGCTCCAGCGGGCCGCCCTCGGCTGCGTGCTGCCCGTCGCCCCGCTGTTCGCGCTCAAGCACGAGCTGTTGGCGGGCGTCCTGGCCACCGGAGCATCGGGAGGGGCCGCCGCGGCCGGCGTGGCCACAGGA
>JACDAP010000029.1 GCA_013695395.1 Solirubrobacterales bacterium | reverse complement strand
CGCCCTGGCCATCGTCCCCCGCGGGGAGGGCGAGCTCGCCGCCGGCAGCGAGGTCGAGGTCGAGCGGCTGCCGCGCTGAGCTGCTCCCGGCGCGCGCAGCCGCCGCAGCACCCAGCCCGCCCGCTGCGCTCAGGCCGTGGCGGCCTCGAGGTAGGCGACCATCCGGTTGGTCAGGGCGGTCATCGTCGTGGACGGCTCGTCGCGCGCCAGGGGCCGGTCGGCGAGCAGCTCGCTGAGCTCCTCTCCCAGGGCAGGGTCAGCGCGTCCGGCCAGCCGTGCCGCGACCAGCGCCGCCTTACGGGTCGCCTTCGGGTCGAGCGTCCAGATCGCCTCGAAGCGGCGGCTCATGTCGTTCGGGTCGCCGGGCGGGGTGCCCGGCATCTCCCAGGCGAGCAGGCAGGCGGCGTAGCCGGGTGCGTCGACGATCACCGCCCACTCGTTGCCGAGCTTGTCGGCGCTCGCGATCGGCACCTCGATCGGACCGCCCTCCGGTCGCCGGATCTCCGCGAAGTCGGCGAAGGCCACCGCGGCGTCGGAGAACTGCGAGATGCGCCGGTATCGCGGCTCGACCTCCCGGTAGAACTGCTCGTGCTGGAAGGCGCCGAAGAGCACGGGCGAGGCGGCCTGCGCGAGCGTCTCGTGCTCGATCGCGCGTGAGAGGGCCACAAGCGTGGACTTCTTGAGCACCTGGGGGCGGCCGCCGTGGTCGGTCGAAGCGACGGCGGCGTAGATCGACGGGTGATCGCTCGGGCCGCCGGTCTCCTGCGCGCGCTCGATCGCCGCCGGCACCGAGAGGCCGCGGTGCCGGAAGGCGACCGCACGACGCAGCGACTCGACGTCGTCCTCGGAGTAGACCCGGTAGCCGGCGTCCGTCCGGGCAGGGTCCGGATAGCCGTACCGCTGCTCCCACATGCGAATCGTCCCGGCCGCCAGGCCGGTCTGCTCCGCCACATCCTTGATGCTCAGTCCGCTCACGCGTTGGTCTCCCCGCTGTCCCGGGAAGGAGAAATGGTCTCCTCCGGCTCCGCTGGGGGTACGACCCTCCCACGTCGACGGCTCATCCAGAGCCCCGCCCTGCTCGTAGCTGACGCGTGAACACCCAACCGAACACGATCCTGCTCACCGGTGCGACCGGGTACGTGGGCGGCCGCCTGCTGCCGACGCTGCTCGCCGACGGGCACGCCGTGCGGGCGCTCGCACGCAATCCCGACCGGGCCCAGCTTCCGGCCGAGGTCGAGGTCGTCCGGGGCGACGTCATCAAGGGAGAGGGCCTCGACGCCGCCCTCGACGGCATCGACGTGGCCTACTACTTCGTCCACTCGATGGGCCGCGGCTCGGGGAGGACCTCCGAGTTCGCTGCGAACGACCGGCGGGGCGCCGCGAACTTCGGCCGCGCCGCGAAGGCCGCGGGCGTGCGCCGCGTCATCTACCTGGGTGGGCTGGACGCCGCCGACGACGACGTCTCCGAGCACCTGAAGTCCCGCCACGAGACCGCAGAGGTGCTGCGCGAGCACGTGGACGAGCTCGTCTACGTACGCGCGGCGATGATCCTGGGGCAGGGCTCGGCCTCGTTCGAGATGCTCTCTCATCTCGTGCGTCGGCTCCCGGCCATGCTCACCCCGAAGTGGGTGGACACGCGCTCGCAGCCCGTCGCCATCCGCGACGTGGTCCGCACCCTGCACACGCTCGCCGACCTCGACGAGGTGCCGGCCGAGGTCGAACTCGGCGGCGCCGACGTGCTCACCTACCGGGAGATGATGGAGCACTTCGCGCGTGTGGCCGGCAAGCGGACGCCTACGATCGTCCGTGTGCCCGTGCTCTCGCCCCGCCTCTCCTCGTACTGGGTCAGCCTCTTCACCCCGGTGGAGAGCGGCCTCGTCCGCCCGCTGGTGGACGGGATGAGCGCGGAGACCGTCGTGCGCCATCCGCCGCCGCCGGAGATCAACCCGGACCCGCTCGGCTTCGACGATGCCGTCCGGGAGGCGCTCGCGGAGGCCGCGCGATGATCCGGAACCTGCTGCGCCTGCTCCGCGGTCGGCGGATGCTCTGGCTGCGCCCGGCCGGCCTGGCCGCCGGGGTCCTCGCCGTCCTCGCGGGCCTCTACCTCGGGATCCGCCGGCTGCTGGCGGGCTCGCGCACCGTCAACGGCGCGGTCCTCCACACCCCGACCGACGACACGAAGATCGACCGGAAGACAGGCGCGGTCCGCTCACTCCAAGGGGCGGACATCATCGTCGACGAGGAGGCGCTGCAGGGCCTCTGGACCCCGGAGCACCTCGAACGCCTCGCCCGCACCTACTGGAAGTCGCTCACCGTCTTCACCGTGGGGCTCTGCCGCGTGGGGTACTCCGAGGACGAGCGCTGGGTCTACCTGCTGCACCCGAAGGTCCGCCTGCTGACCATGCAGCGGCCGGAGTACGAGATGAGCGAGAACCGCGGCATCGTGCGCTGGCGCATCGAGAAGGGGCTGCTCGTGGCGGCCAACGGACGCGGCGGCGACGGGTACCTCGAGATCGACGTCTGCCGCTTCGACTACCCGGACTGGAACAAGGCGCGCATCCACGTCGAGATCGAGGTCGCGAACTTCTACCCGCAGATCGCCTCGAAGCTCGGGCGCTGGCTGTACACGAACACGCAGTCACGGATCCACGTCATCGCCTGCCACTTCTTCCTGCAGCAACTGGCCAAGCGCGACCTCGACATCTCGAAGGTCCACTCGTTCGGCGGCCCGGCCACCGCGGAGGAGACGCCGGATCCCGTTCCCGCGCGGGAGAAGAACCCGGCGGGCGTCGGCGCACGACCCGAGACGGGCTCGGAGGCCTGAGCGCTCAGCGGGACGCGGCGCGGGTCAGCGCACCAGGCCGCTCAGCCGAAGCGCGAGCCCGTGTAGTGCTGGAGCTTGTCGCGGTTGTGACGGGCGTGGATGCGGCGGATGGTGCCGGTCCGTGAACGGGTCACCAGGGACTCGGTCGAGGCGCCGCGGCCGCGGTAGCGCACACCCTGCAGGACGTCGCCGTCGGTGACTCCGGTCGCGGAGAAGAAGCAGTCGTCGCCTTTGACGAGGTCGTCCTGGGTGAGCTGGGCGGCGAGGTCGTAGCCGCCCTCGAGGGCGGCCGTGCGCTCCTCGTCGTTGCGCGGGTACAGGCGCGAGATCATCCCGCCGCCCAGGCACTTGAGCGCAGCCGCGGCGATGACACCCTCCGGCGTGCCGCCGATGCCCCAGAGCATGTCCACGGGGGCGTTCTCGCTGGCGGCGAGGATCGCGGCGCTCACGTCGCCGTCGGTGATCAGGCGGACCTTGCCGCCGGCGGCACGGATCTCCTCGATCCCCTCCTGGTGACGGGGCCGGTCGAGCACGATCGCCACGACTTCGGAGATGTTCTTCCGCTTGGCCTCCGCGACGAGGCCGACGTTCTCCGTCAGCGACTTCTCGAGGTCGAGGACCCCGACGAGCTCGGGGCCACCCGCCATCTTCTCCATGTAGACGCACGGGCCCGGGTCGAACATCGTGCCCCGGGGGGACATCGCGATGACGCTCAGCGCGCTCGGCATCCCCTTCGCGGTAAGCGTGGTGCCCTCGAGCGGGTCGACCGCGATGTCGACCTCCGGGTCGGAGCCGTCGCCGATCTGCTCCCCGTTGTGAAGCATCGGGGCCTCGTCCTTCTCCCCCTCCCCGATGACGACGACACCGGACATGCGGACCGTCGCCAGGACGATGTGCATCGCGTCGACCGCGGCCTGGTCGGCGGCGATCTTGTCGCCGCGGCCGACCATGGTGGCGGCGGCCAGGGCGGCCGCCTCGGTGACGCGGACGAGTTCGAGAGCGAGGTTCCGGTCGGGCTGACCGAGATCGGTGGACATGGCCGGAACCCTACGCGGGGCGGCCGCCGCACGACGGCCCGCTGCCGAGACCGGCGGCTACAGGGTCCCGGGCGGCTTGCGCTTGCGCTCCACACTGGAGGCACGGATCGCCGAGCCGCCGACGACCAGCATCGAACCGAGGATCGCGAGGTACCAGCCGTACTCCAGCGAGGAGAGCGAGTTGGAGGTCGCCGGCCGGTCCGCGACGCCGTTGTAGGCGATCAGGCCGAAGGCGAAGATGCCGAGGACGGCGGTCAGCTCGCCGCGCGGCCAGCTCAGGGGATGGTTGCGCAGGATGATGTAGGTGAGCACGATCGGCGCGAGCGCGGCGATGAGGATCGGGAAGCGGATGATCGTGTGGACCTCCCACCCGGTGACCGCACCGGTGATCATCTCGTCGCCCTTCAGGATGACGCCCTTCCCCTTCGACGCGTACCAGTCGAGGAACAGGGCGACGGTGAGCAGGACCCCTCCGACGATGGCGACGAACTCGCCGGGCTTGAGCTTGGAGGGGTGCATGTGGTCGGGACCCTAACCCACCGCACCGGGCCGCTGCC
>JACDAP010000202.1 GCA_013695395.1 Solirubrobacterales bacterium | reverse complement strand
GGCGTGCGCCGCTGCGAGGCCGCGACGCAGGCGAGCAGCGCCCCCGTGGTGAAGAACGCCGCGTCCGCGTTGAAGTAGCCCAGCCCCGCGAGCAGGCGCCCGTCGAGGAAGAGTCCCAGCGCCGCGTCGGCGGCGTCGATGCGGCGCAGCGTGACGAGCGCGGCCAGGCCGATGACGCCGGCGACGAAGGTAGCCGCGCCCCAGAGGACCTTCGGCGGGGGGGCGGCACCGCAGGTGACGACCATCGCGGCAAGCAGGAGGGCGCAGCGGTGCGACCCCTCGAGCGCCGTGCCCGTCGAGCCGGCCCAACCGACGGATGCGTAGGACCAGGCGGTGTACAGCGCGAATGCACCCAGCGCGACGAGTCCGCGTCGCGTCGGCCGGCGCGCGACCCGCAGCGTCGGGGTGCACACGACCAGCGCGGCAAGCAGGAGGGCCAACACCGCCCCGGGCTGCCAGTCCACGGGTTGGTAGCCACCCTCGTCGAACGCCCACCAGGCGACGAGGGCCCCAAGCGGCATCAGGACGAGGACGTGGGGGGCGACGGCCCGCGTGCCGGGTTCGTCCCTGAACCAGTCCATGCGCAGAAGCATCGCACGGGTTCTGCTGTCGGGGTGACGTGCCGATCAACAGGCGATGTACGCTGGTCACATCCCGGTCGCGACCCAGCGCTGCTCTCCCCCGGGTCGCGTGTGACCCTGACCCCGCACAACTCCTCGCGCCTTCGCCCCCGCCGCAAACGCGCCATGTCGCTCGCGGTCGTCGATGCCGTCGCCGGCGGCCTCGCGGTCATCGTCAGCGCGCTGGCGGGCGGGAAGGGGGTCGCCAGCCCGGGCTGGACGGCGATCTACCTGACGGTCGTCCTGCTGAACCTGCTGGCCCGCGGGAGCTACCGCACACGCCTGCAGACCTCGATCTTCGACCACGTGACCGAGGTGCTGGTGGCGACCGCGATCGCCGCGAGCGTCGTGATCACGTCACGGGTCGTCCTCGAGGACGAGCCGTTCGCCGCCGCCGAGACCGTGCGGCTGTGGGGCTTCGCCGCCGTCTACCTCTTCGCGGGGCGCCTGGCCGTCAACGTCGCGACGCACTCCTCGGGACGCTATGGGATGCCCACGCTGATCGTGGGCGCGGGCAACGTCGGGCAGTCCCTGGCCCGGCGGCTTCTCTCGCGGCCCGAGATCGGCCTGCGGCCCATCGGCTTCCTCGACCGGCAGCCGCGGGAGCTGGGGCCCGACCTCCCGCCGGTCCTCGGCGACTCCTACGACCTCGAAGCGATCGTGCACGAGCACGGGGTGGAGCACATGCTCGTCACGTTCTCCACCGCGCCGCCGCCCGTGCTTCTGCGGCTCCTACGCCAAGCCCGCTCCCTCGACGTCGACGTGCTGCTCGTCCCGCGGCTGTTCGAGGAGGTCACCCGCCGCTCGCGCGTCGAGCACCTCGGCGGCGTCGCGCTCCTGCGGTTGGCGACCGTCGACCCCCGGGGCTGGCAGTTCGAGGTCAAGTACGCGCTGGACCGCGTCATCGCCGGCGTCGCGCTGCTCATGATCTCGCCGCTGTACCTCCTGCTCGCCCTGCTCGTCCGCCTCGCCTCCCCCGGGCCAATCCTCTTCCGCCAGGTCCGGATGGGCCGCGACGGCCGCGAGTTCGAGATGTTGAAGTTCAGCTCGATGCGCGTCGGCGCCGCGGGCCAGGAGAACGACGCGGCCTGGGCGGCGCAGGTCCTCGGTGCCGACGCGGTGACCACAAGCAGCGAGGACCGCCGCACGCGGATCGGCACGTTCATGCGCCGCTTGTCGCTCGACGAGCTGCCCCAGCTCTGGAACGTCGCTCGCGGCGACATGTCGCTCGTGGGCCCGCGCCCCGAGCGCCTGCACTACGCGCAGATGTTCGGAGAACGGATGTACCGCTACGGCGACCGCCACCGCGTGAAGTCCGGGCTGACGGGCTGGGCGCAGGTCTCGGGCCTGCGCGGGGAGACCTCGCTCGAGGACCGCGTCGAGTGGGACAATTGGTACGTGGAGAACTGGTCCCCATGGTTGGACCTGAAGATCCTCCTCCTGACCCCTATGGCGATCATCGACGGGCGAGGCCTGTGAGCGGGCGCATGTGAGTCGGTTCACGGTCGAGCGCTTCGAGGGCATTTTGGCGCCGGGGGGGTTGACGCTCGTTCAGGTCGCGGGCCGCTGGGACGCGGTCGCACCCGAGGTCGAGCTCCGCTTCGAGGCGCCGGGCGGCCCGCGCCGCGCCCGGCCGCTGCCCGGAGCCGGTCCCAGAGGCGACGGGCCGTGGCAAACCGCGTTCGCGGTGCGGACCGGGGCGCTCGGGGCGGCCCGGGACTTCACGCTGATCGACGCCGACGGTCGGCAGGTCGACCTCGGCGCGCCATCTCTGCACAACTTGGCGTTCGGCCGGCTCGACCCGTCGGGCGCCGCGGCCCTGGCGCTCGACCTCCGCCAGCGGCTGGCGGCCGAGGACCGGCCGCAGGTCGCCGCGGACATCCGGCGCCTGCTCGCGACCTTCGATCTCGGGGAGGGGGACGAGGCGCGCCGCCTCGCGGCGTCCGCCGCCGAGGAGAAGCAGCTCGCCGAGACCGCGGCAACCGAGCTTGACGACCTCCGTGACCGCCTCGAGATCGCGGAGGCCGGCGCTCGGACCCTGGCGAGCGAGCTGCAGCTCCGCGACTCGCGCCTGGCCGCCGCGCGAGAGGTCCTGCAGGCCCGCGACGAGCAGCTCGACCGGGCGCGACGCGATCGCGCGGCGTTGCAGGCGCAGCTCGTCGACGCGTCCCAGGAGGCCCGGGCGCTGCAGGATGCGAACGACCGCATTCAGTCCTCGGTCGCCGCCGCCACAGCGGAGCACGAGGAGCTCGAAGCGCTCCGCCGTCTGCTGCTCGAGCGTGAAGCGGCTGGCACCGCGGGGGGCCCGCGGGTCGAGGAGCTGCAGGCGGCGCTCCAGGATGCCGAGGCCGCGCGCCGGGCGAGCGACGAGCGGCTCGCGGCGGTGGTCGCCGAACGCGACCGCCTCATCGGTCGACTCGACCACGCGCAGGTGGGCGGGGGGCCGTCCGATGTGGAAGCGGACCTGCGCGGTGCGGTCGCCGACGCACACGCGCGTGCGGCGGATGAGCAGCAGGCACGCCGGCGTCTGGAGCAGCTGCTCGTCGAGGGAGAGGCGGCCCGCGCCGCACTCCTCGACCGGCTGGACATGGCCACGGCGGGAGCCGCTCCGGCCGGCGAGCCGGACGCCGAGGCCGACGAGTTGCGCGCGCAGCTCGCCGACATGCGCGACGCGGTGGCCGCCGCAGAAGCACGAGCCGAGGCCGCGGACACCCGTCGGCACGAGCTGGAGGAGCGCCTCGATCGGGCGGCCCTCGAGGGCCCGGCCTGATCCGGGCCCGGCACGGTAGCGTCTCCGGGCCATGCCTCGACCGCATCCCGTGAAGCCGCCGTGCTGAGCCTCGAACAGATGCTCGGCGTCATCTGGCGGCGCCTGCTGACGTTCCTCCTGACGTTCCTCCTCGTCATGGCGACGGCGACATTCGTCACCCTGCGCATGGACAAGGTCTACGAGACGACGGCCTATCTCTACGTCACATCCGCGGACCCGAACGCCAACGACTTCGAGCAGGTCCAGAGCAACCAGGTCGTCACCAAGACCTACTCCGAGCTCCTGCAGACGCTGAACATCGCCCGCAGCGTCGCGGAGCGCCTCCCGTTCGAGACCACGGGCGGCGAGCTGCAGGCCGGCACCTCGATCGCCCCGGTGCCGGAGAGCCAGCTCATCGCCATCCGGTCCAGTGGCGCTTCCCCACGCGACGCGCAGGCGGTGGCCGACACCTACGCCCAGGTGTTCATCGAATCGGCCCGGCGGCTGACGAGCGGGACGGACTCGGCGGCAGCGGCCCGCGTCACCGTGGCGCAGGGAGCACCGCTCATCGAGGACCCGGTCCGTCCGAGGCCGGTGCTCTACCTCGCGATCGCCGCCCTGCTGGCCGTCATCGCCGCCCCGGGTGCGGCCCTCCTCCGTCACCGGACCGACGAGCGGCTCGAGGTCGATGAGGTCGCCAACGAGGTGGCGGGCCTCCCACTCCTCGGGCGCATCCCGAGGGCGTCCGCGGACATCGTGGGGGCCGAGCTGCGGGAGGGTCCGCCCTCGCCGGCTCAGCGTCACTTCGACGAGGCCTTCCGCTTCGCGCTGGCCAACCTCGCATTCGTCAACCGCGGGAGCCGGCCGGCGACCCTCGCGATCGTCAGCCCCGGCCAATCCGAGGGCAAGTCCACGACCTGCCTGGGGCTCGCCCGTGCCGCGCAGGAGTTCGGCATCCGCACGCTCCTGATCGATGGCGACCTCCGACGACCGAGGTTGTCGACGATGCTGGCCGCGGGTCCGGACCGCGGCAGCGCGGGACTGTCGTCATTCCTCGCCAGCGCGGAGGCGATGGCGGTCACCGACGCGACGATCCGCCTCGACGGGCCAGACCTCAGCCTCTTGCCGTCCGGCCCGATCCCGCCGAATCCTGCGGCGTTGCTCGGTGCGGGGCGGCTGAAGGAGCTCGAGGAGCGCACGCGCAAGGTCTTCGACCTCGTCCTCTTCGACTCTCCACCGCTCGGGGTGGCCGCCGACGCTTCGATGATCTCTGCTGCCACCGAGGGGGTCGTCCTCGTCGTGGACCGCAAGCGGACCAAAAGAACGGGCCTCCTGCGTGCCGTGGAGCAGCTGCGCCGCGCGCACGCCAACGTGCTCGGCGTGATCATCAATCGCGAGGGCGAGAGCACCGGCGGTGAGTACTACGGGTTCACCGAGACGGAGCTCGCCGGCGCGGCCCGGCCCGGGCCGCTGGTGGGCCGACGGGCGGAGTGACCAACCGTGCCGCCGGGTCGAAGCGTCTGGGTCGAGCGGCTCGGCTCTGCTACCGCCAGCCCCCCGGCGAATCCGAGGGGCTGGGCTTGGCGCGGCTCAGGCCAGCGTCGCGGAGCTGCGCCCGAAGCGGCGCAGGCCGAACCCGAGCGCGAGCAGCAGCATGCTGCCCGCAGCCAAGAGCCCGACGTCCAGGCCCGTGAACGGAAGGCGGCCCGAGGTGGCGATGGGCTGCGCGGTGGGCGAAGCGCTGTCTGACGCCTGCCCGTCGGCCGCGACGCGCGTGAAGCCGCGGCCGGGCGAACCCTCTCCGCCCGACTCGGACACGCCGGCTACGCCGGCGGCGGGCGCACCGTCTTCGCCCGACTCGGACACGCCGGCGACGCCGGCGGCGTCGGGGGAGCCGCCCGCGGGAGCTCCGGTACCGGACGGTGCACTGCCGCCCTTGGCGACCTCGCCGAGCACTCCGGCTGCGCCGCCGTAGGCATCGGTCGTCGCATTCTGCGCAGTTGCTGGAGCTGCCATCAACAGAGCCAT
>JACDAP010000192.1 GCA_013695395.1 Solirubrobacterales bacterium | reverse complement strand
GCTCGAGCGCGAGCCGGTCGTCTAGATTGCGTGGCATGGCCTTCACGCAGACCCTCACCAAGTTCGCCCGCAGCCCGCAGGGCAAGCGCGTGTTCCGCGAGGCGAGCCGGCTGGCGAAGGACCCGCGGACGCGCGCCCGGATCGCCGAGGCGCGGAAGTCGCTTCAGGGCGGCGAGAAGCCGGGCCGGCAGAAGCCCGCCGCGTAGCGGGCGCTCTTCCTCCGGCCACCGCGGCTCAGGCGCGAGCGCGCAGCGTCACGGTCGTCCGCCGGTCCTTCTCGTCGATGCCGCGGACCAAGAGCCGGAGCGTCCGCGGGCCGCGCCCCTTCAGGCGGCGGGCGTCCCGCTCGGAGATGCGGAAGCGCAGCGTGCGGGAACCGGCGCGCGACAAGGTCGCTCGCGCGCTCTTGAGCTGGATCGTGCGGCCCCGGACGCGGACCTTGCCGCCGCGGCGACGCACCGCGTGACCGCTCGCCCGCACCGTTCCCGAGGCGAGGACGCCACAGCCCAGCGTGCAGCTCACCCGGACCCGCAGCTCCCGGCTGCGGCGGCGCACGAGCTTGGTCGTGAGCTCGAAGGCCGGCGTCACGCGGACGGCGATCCTCGCGTCCGGGGGCAGGCCCTCAGCGGGCTTGAAGGCGGAAAGCTCCGGCACCGAGACGTTCCGACAGGACTCGGCGGAAACGAAGCCGGTGCCCGGACCGCCGGAGCGCAGGCAGACCCGCCAGGTCCCGTTCTCATCGAAGCCGACCGTCGCCTTGCCGCCCGGGTCCAGCGGCGCGGACACCGACCGGCCGGGGCCGGTCGCACTCAGCACCGCGCCGGGGGCGTCGCTCGTGGCGCCCTCGACGGTCAGGCTGTCCGGGAACCGCGTGATCGTCGAGAACCGCACCGCGTTCGGGAGAAGACCGGTCGTGAAGCTCCATCGGTGGGAGAAGGTGCGGGCGGCGACGCCGGAGCCGCCCACGCTGGCGGTCACCGACGCGCGGTAGACCGACTCTGGGCGCAGCGGCGCGCGCGGGATGAGCTCGGCTCCCGGTGGTAGGTAGCCCACCAGACCCGGGGTCGTGTTGTCCACGGTGGCCAGCGCGACCGGACCGTCCGGGCCGCTCAGGGTGGCGCGGGTGACCTGTGCTCGTGAGGACGGGGAGAGGTCCGGCCCGTCGAAGAGGACGTAGAGATAGGGCCCGGTCCGCGTGCCCGCCGGGATGCCGACCTTCTCGCCCGGTGTGTACGGGGCCTCGAACGCCGTCTGCGCGGCGGGCCACCCCGTCGCGCCGTCGCCCGGGTAGCTGTAGCTCACGTCGGCCGCCGGCGCCGGCCGCGCCCGGGAGGCGAGTGTCGTCGCGCACCCGTACGCGCCGGTCTCCGCCGCGCCCATCCGGTCGAGCCGCGGGGCGAGCAGCTGGTGAAGGTGGATCGGGGCCTCCTCGAACGGGTTCCGCGCGGCGCTCCACGGGCCGCCGCTGTCATAGAGGACCGAGACGCGCGCGGCGTCGCGGCCCTGCGGCGAGTAGCCGGGGCGCCCCTTGGTCTCGTCGTGCTCGAGCACGTTGTTGGCCGCCCCGTAGCCGTTGTGCCGCGCGCAGCCGTCGGAGAGCCCCGGATCCTCGGCGATCCCCGCGGGCAGGCCCTGGGCGGCGCGCTGGGCGTTCAGGAAGCCGACGATCTCCGGGCCGCTCACGTCGGCGACCGCGGCGGACGGCAGAACGAGCGGTGTGGCGGCGAGCACCGCGAGGAGCAGGGGCAGGGGGCGGAGCACGCGCGCACCGTACCGGGAGGTGGTGCACTGCGCCAAGCGGGGCTTCGTCCGTGCAAGGACTCGCCCGCCGGTCGGTGGGGGCGGGCGGGCGGGTGGGGCGGAGGCACAGACACCTACGCTCACAGGGTGCGCCTTCTCCTGAACCTCCTGTGGCTCGTGCTGGCCGGCTTCTGGATGTTCCTCGGCTATCTCGTCGCCGCGATCCTCTGCGTGCTCTTCATCGTCACGATCCCCTTCGCGGTGGCGGCGCTCCGCATTGGCCTGTTCGCCCTGTGGCCGTTCGGGCGGGAGGTCGTCAAGCGGCCCGAGGCGGGCGGCGGCTCCACCCTCGGCAACGTGGTCTGGTTCGTCATCGCGGGCTGGTGGCTCACGCTCGGCCACCTGGTCACCGGTGCCGTGCTCTGCCTGACGATCATCGGGATACCGCTCGGCCTGGCGAACTTCAAGCTCATCCGCGTCTCGCTGACGCCTTTCGGGCGCGACATCGTCGACGTCGCGCCCGGGCGCACGGCGGCTTTCGGCTGACGCGCGGCGGGGAGCGCCCGCCCGGCGCTCAGTCGCGCAGCTGGAGCTTCTCGGCCAGACCGTCCTTCGCCTTGTCACCGAGGCGCTGGAAGCCGAGGTCGAGCAGCGGGTCGGCGATCTTGCGGGGGCGCTCGAGCTCCTTGGTCACTCCTTGCCCGGGTGCGTGAACTGCGTGCCCAGGAAGCGGTCCCAGAGGCCGTCGGGCATGAGCCGGCGGACGCGGACGAGCAGGTGCGCCGACGGGGTGACGAGGGCACGGATCTTCGGCGAGGAGGCGGTGATCGCCGCCTCGATCGCCTTGGCCACATCGTCCGGCTCACCACCCAGTCGCGCGAGCGGACCCTTCTCGTAGGTCTCCTCGGTGACCGTCGCGACGGTCGCGTTGAAGCGCGCGTACGGGCCCTCACCGCCGTCGATCCCGGCCTTCGCGCTGGCGGCGAACTCGGTCCGGATGAGGCCCGGCTGGATCACGGTGACCTCGACGCCGAAGCCCTTGACCTCGAAGCGCAGCGCGTCGGAGAGCGCCTCGACCGCGTACTTGGTCGAGTGGTACACCCCGCCGCCCGGGAAGGTGAAGTTCGCGCCCATCGAAGAGATGTTCACGATGCGCCCGCGCCCGGCTCCACGCATCGAAGGCAGGACGAGCTGGCACATCCGCACGAGGCCGAAGACATTCGTCTCGAACTGGCGGCGCAGGTCCTCCGGGGCGACGGTCTCGACCGCACCGGACTGCGAGTAGCCCGCGTTGTTGACGAGGGCGCCGACCGCGCCCTGCTCGGCGACCACCGTGTCGACCGCCGCCTGCATCGAGGCCTCGTCGGTGACGTCGAGCGCGAGCGTCCGGCAGCCGGCGGCCTCGAGGTCGGCGATCGCCTCGAGCTTGCGGGCGGTCGCGTAGACGGTGTGCCCGCCGCGGGCCAGGCGCTCCGCGGTGGCGCGGCCGATCCCCGTGGAGCAGCCGGTGATCAGCACGACGAGGGGTTCGCTCATGCGCGCCAACCTACCGGGGCCCAGGCGTGAGAATGGATCCACGCCCGCCAGGCGGGCGCCGATCCATTCTCAGCCCGCGGCAACCGCGACGCCGAGGAGCTCCTCCAGCTGGGCGATGCTCGCGGCGGCATCGGTGTGGTGCACCGTGGCCATCCCGAGCGCACGCGCGGGCTTGAGGTTGCCCTTGAGGTCGTCGACGAAGACGAGCTCCTCCGAGGCGATGCCCATCCGCTCGGCCGCGATCTCGTAGATCCGCGCCTCCGGCTTGCGCACGCCCTCCTCACCGGAGATCACGAGCACGTCGAAGAGCTGGTCGAACCGGCGCCGATCGTAGGTGTCCGCGCCCCACGAGTTCGAGAGCAGCCCGGTCCGCACGCCGGCCGCCTTGAAGGCCACCACCGCGTCCTGCATCACGTGGTCGCCGCGCATCCGGCCGAAGAGCCGCTCGATCAGCCCGACCGGCTCGTTCACCCCGAGCACCGCCCCGAACTTCCGCTCGAAGTCCGCGTTCTCCAGGCGGCCGGACTCGAACTCGCCGAGCAGATCCCGGGCGCGCGGGTCGCTCATGAACGCGTCGCGCACCGTCTCCGGGCGCAGGCCCTCGTCGACGCAGAACGCCTGGAAGCTCTCGAAGACGTTGGTGGTCAGGACACCGCCCCAGTCGACGAGCAGACCGCTATGCCTCACCACGGGTGACCTCCTCGGCCCGGCGGGCCAGGTCGATGACGCCGTCGCCGAAGTCCTTCATGAACGCGTCGTCGCTCAGTCCCGCGGTCGCGCGCTTGTAGTTGCCCTCCATGAAGACGATCGACTTCCACAGCGCGAGGGCGGTGTACCAGCGGATGTCCCGCATCGTCCGGCCCGAGCGCTCCTCGTAACGGGCGACGAGCGCGGCCCGCGTGGGGAAGCCCTCGGCGCGCGTGACGCGGTTGAGGTCGAAGAGCCCGCCGGAGGGGTCGTCGGCCTCGCTCCACATCATGCAGAGGTACCCGACGT
>JACDAP010000184.1 GCA_013695395.1 Solirubrobacterales bacterium | reverse complement strand
CGTCACGTCGTCATACGTGCCCGCTTTCGCATCCCGCCCGATGCCGAAGATCGTGAACTGGATCACCTCCTGCGTTACGGGCGTTACCCGAGTCCGCTCGACGCGCTGTTTGTCGCCAAGTTCTGCACCGTCTCAACCGCAACTTTGTCCCAGAAACGCGAACGCTGCTCTACCTTGACGTAAAGCGGGTGGCCGTTGCCGTCGCGGTGATCGCTAAGATCGACTCCTCTTGCTCTGAGAGTCGCCTTGAACTCCGACTCGTTCATAGGTGCCCGCCTCAACGCAGACTGAATCGCGGTAATTCTCTTCTCGACTGCCACGAAAAAGTCGACGCGGCTGGTCCAGACGTAAAAGTCGTCGTTACCCCAGTCTGATTTCTGGAACTCCCCGTCCGGTCCGCTGCTTCGCACACGCAACTGAAGTTGGCGGCCGTCACCGTCCGCGACGACCTTGTACGGTCGACCGTAACGGTCGAGTAATTCGCGAACACCCAGCTCCGCGAAAAGCGTATGCTGGTCGCGGATAAACTGACCCGTCCTGGCGTGATGGTTATTGACTACGGTGTCGATCGCCCGTCCCATCGGAGTGAAGTATTCAAAGCCGGTCGTGAACGCCGCAAAATCATCGCGCGTGCCGGGTACTTTGTCCGGACCGACGGTTTTGATCGTCACGATGTCTCGTGATCGATCGATCGAGAAGTCGGTCACGTACGCGCTTCCCCACGGATCGCGCAGCTCAGCGAAATCCACACCACGACCTTCGAGAATACTCCGGAGTCCGACTTCATTCGTCGGGTGCAGCCGGTTTTGCTGTTCGTAGGCCACGCGCAGTCCGTTGGCAACCGGCTGCATCTGCCTGGTAACGGCTGCGGCAAAAACCGACTTTGCTTCGTCATAGTAACGCTTGCTGCGAAATACGTTCGGAGAGTAGTACTGGTCGTGCAGGATTATTTCCGCAACAAGCTGCATGTCATTGCTGATCGGCTTGGTCAGATCGAGTTCGTTCAGGTCCTTGACGTTCACCCCGCCAAATCCGTTTCCATAGCCGAGCAAGCCCGATAACCCGCGGAACATACCCTGGCCGAATTCCGTGTCGGTACGCGCTCGTTCTTCAACTGCCTTGTCGAAGACGACCACGCCGAGCGCACTCTCGACCGCCTTACCGGCGACGTCGAGGATACCGAAACGCAGCGTCGCTTCTTCGTTGGGTTTGTAAAGCGCTTTATCGAAAGTCGCGTCGACATTGATCCCTTGTTTCGCAGGAAAGATCACGCCGGATGTCGAACGAATCGTTTCTTCGTCGTCTGACGGGTCTTCCACAAATGCCGAAATCTTCAGCTCGCCTTTGAACTTGTTGCTGTACGGTATTTGAATCTCGGCCCGCCCGTCATTGAGCAGAACAAAGCGCGAATCGATAACCGACCAGCCGGTCACCACGTCGACGAAGACCGTACCCGTCTTGACCGTTGAGTCGACACGAACGCTCATCGTCTCGCCGGGTTTGTAAATGATCTTATCGGTCGTCGCGCGAAGAGTCTGCTTCGAATTTCCAGAGTACACATCCCGATCGTAAGTTCCACGGCGGCCAGCGGAGTCTCGTGCGATAAACCGGAAGCCGAGGTTGTTCGCCGCTCCACCGATCTTCGGCCGCGGCATCGAGATCTTACCGGCGCCGAGAGAGTTTGTTTTGATCCTGGCGACGGTTACGAACTTACCTTCACCGGCCTCACTCGCTTTGATCTCGATATCGCACGCGGCCGGTGCTCCATCGGCGTAGAAGGTCGATATATAACCGTTCATCGGCAGCCGCGAATTGCCGAGGGACGGCTGTCCGATCAGGTAGATATGGATCGGGTCGCGCGTCACGCGTATCTCGAAGCGTCGCTGCTCGGTGCGGTTGGTCGTGAGGTCGGTAAGGTACGCGGCGAATTTGATGTCTTCGTACTTGGACGACCTGTCTTCCTTCAGCTCGTCGTGTGTATCTGTCAGAGCGAACCGGGCCGTGAATTTTCCATCCGCGTCTATCTCACCCTCGCGAATCTCGCCCTCGCTGATGTCGTACTTCTGCTCCTTCCAATTCCATTCGCGGCTATTCTCTTCGACCACGCGAACTTTCCCTCTCGTAACCGGCTTGCCAAATAAATAATCCGCCCGGACCTCGATCTCGGCTTCCTTATCGGTCGGTAAATAATATGGTTTCGACGGCTTTGTCTGAACGACGAAGTTCGGAAGGTCATAGCGCGACACCTTGATCCGATGTTCGGCGATCTCGTCACCTTCGCCGTCGCGGATCTTGATCCGATATTCCCCGAGCTTTGCGTTGCTCGGGATCCGCCAAGTGAACGACGCGACACCGTATTCGGACGACACGACCTTCTCGCGATAAAGAAGCGTCCCGTCGTCATCCTCGATCCGAAACTCGACCTCGGTCCCGGCGATAACCGTCCTCGCTTCGGAGCCTCTGAGTATGATGCCCCTGAGATTGAGAATTTGCCCGGGTTGGTAGATCGGTTTATCGGTCATCGACACGATCTGGATATCTTCCGGAGAGCTTTCGAGATCGTCTTCCGCATGGCGAACTAAGCCTGCCCTTCGTCCAACAACCCGGATGTCCCCATCACCGTCAAGGCGTGCTTCGATAGGTATCGGAAAGTCAAAAACCGCGAAGCCTTCGGCATCGGTTACACCCTTCGCGCCAAGCCTAAGCGTCTCGTTCCCGTCGCCCTTAAGCTCGAGTTCGATCTCGGTCTCTACAGCGACGCCGGCGGAGGGCTGGTCGGCAAATGGATTGACCGCACGGACGCGAGTTCGATATGTCGTCCCCGAAATTACATTGCCGGACGCTATGATCCGAAGCTCGAAGAGATCGCGTAGAAGCTGCGAAAGCGAAACGATGCCGGCCGTTCCGCCAATGCGATATCGCAAGCGGTACCA
>JACDAP010000171.1 GCA_013695395.1 Solirubrobacterales bacterium | reverse complement strand
CTCGAGGGCCTTCAGGGACGCCGGTCCAGGCCCGGTCAGCATGATGGTGGGCTCGGCGCCGGAGACGGCGGTCGCGAGGATCCGGGCACGCGGGCTCAGGCCGGCGCGCGCCCCTGCCTTCTCGCTGCCGACGATCACGAGTGACGCGCCGTCGACGATGCCGGAGGAGTTGCCCGCGTGATGGACGTGTTCGATCGCGGAGACGTCGGGATAGCGCCCGAGGGCGATCGCGTCGAAGGCATCCAGGCCGACGAAGGACGGCTTGAGGGCGGACAGGGTCGCGATCGTTGTACCCTCGCGGATGAACTCGTCCTGTGCGAGCAGCACGTTGCCCGCAGCGTCCTCGACCGGGACGATCGAGCGGTCGAAGTACCCTTCCCGTCGGGCGTGGGCGGCGCGCCGCTGTGACTCTGCGGCGAACGAGTCCACGTCCTCGCGCGACCAGCCTTCGATCGTGGCGATCAGGTCCGCACCGACGCCCTGCGGGACGAAGCCGATCGCGGCGCTCGTCTCCGGGTCGTCGACCATGGGGCCGCCGTCGGAGCCCATCGGCACGCGCGACATCGACTCGACGCCGCCGGCGAGGAACAGCTCCTCCCACCCCGACGCGACCTTCTGCGCGGCGGTGTTCACGGCCTCGAGGCCCGAGGCGCAGAAGCGGTTCAGCTGGAAGCCAGCCGTGGTGTCGGCGAGTCCGGCCTTGAGGCCTGCGGTCTTCGCGAGGTTGGCCCCCTGTTCGCCGACCGGTGCGACGCAGCCGAGGATGAGGTCGTCGATGTCGTGAGGGTCGATCTGCGCGTGACGCGCGAGGGTCTCGTCGATGAGTCCCACGACGAGGTCGACCGGCTTGACCGCATGCAACGAGCCGCTGGCCTTGCCCTTCCCGCGTGGCGTTCTGATGGCGTCGTAGACGTAGACGTCGGTCATCTGTTCACCATATCGAACGTGAATTCGAAATGGAGTCCGAACAGTTTGGGGTAAGGCTCACCCCGCGGGCGCTGTGGCGATCGCGGTCCTCTCGCCGCGAAGGCGGAGGCATTCGTAATGTTGAACGATCGTCTTGCATTAAGAATTCTGGTAGCGTCGCTTCACGATGGTTCGCGCGAGCGGACGTCAACTCGACCGAGGAGAAGGACATGGCCACGACCGCCAACCGCACGCCCACCAGCGGCGGCGCCGTAATCGCCCCGACGTTCGAGGTGCGATGCCCTGCAGACGGCCGTGTCGTCGCCACGCTGCCGGAGATGGGGAAGGCAAACGTCGCGCTCGCGGCAGCCGAGCTGCGGGCCGCCCAGCCAGAGTGGGAGGCGCTCGGCCCTGACGGCCGCGGCAAGCACCTCCTGAACTGGCTCGACTGGATCCTCGACAACGAGCAGCGCATCCTCGCGCTCGTGCAGGCGGAGTCGGGCAAGTCCGCTGGCGACACCACGATCGAGACCATGGTCGCCGTCGAGGTCATCAACTACTACGTCAAGAACGCGCGCAAGTTCCTGACCGACCGCAGCGTCCGGGGCCACAATCCGGCGGCGCTCGCGAAGTCGCTCCGGGTCTTCATTCGCCCCCAGCCGCTCGTCGGGATCATCTTCCCCTGGAACTACCCGCTGGGCATGCCGATGATGGACGTCCCGCCCGCGCTCGCGGCCGGCGCTGCCGTGCTGACCAAGCCTTCGGAGTTCACGCCGGTGGCCTGGACAGAATGCGTCCGCGGCTTTCGCGAGGAGATCGGTGCGCCCCCCGTCATCGCGAGCATCACGGGCGGCGGTGAGGCCGGCGCAGCGGTCGTCGACGAGGTGGACATGATCACGTTCACCGGCTCCGCGCGGACCGGGCGCAAGATCGCCGTACGCGCTGCCGAGCGGCTCATCCCCTGCAACCTCGAGCTCGGCGGCAAGGACCCGATGATCGTGCTCGACGACGCGAACATCGACCGCGCCGTCAACGGTGCCATCTGGGGCGGGCTGTTCAACGCCGGCCAGGCGTGCATCTCGGTGGAGCGCATCTACGTCCAGGAGCCCGTCTACGACGAGTTCGTCGACAAGCTCACAGCGAAGGCCGGCGCGCTCCGGGTCGGCATGGACCCGGCCGGCAGCTGGCAGAACGACTTCGGCGCGCTCGCCAACGACGCCCAGATGGACATCGTCGAACGCCATGTGCAGGACGCGATCGACAAGGGCGCGAGCGTGACCACCGGCGGACAGCGAGACGCCAACGGCCTCTTCTACCCGCCGACCGTGCTCGTCGACGTCGACCACACCATGGCCTGCATGCGCGAGGAGACCTTCGGCCCGACGCTCCCCGTGATGAAGGTCCGCTCCGAGGAGGAGGCGATCCGGCTGGCGAACGACTCCCAATACGGCCTCTCCTCGAGCGTTTGGACGAGCGATCCCGAGCGCGCCGAGCGCGTCGGGCGGTGCATCGAGGCGGGCGCGGTGAACATCAACAACGCGGCCGCCAACGCGTTCCAGTTCCCGCTGCCCTTCGGCGGCTGGAAGGAGTCCGGCACGGGCTCGCGGTTCGGCGGGGCCGCCGGGATGCTCAAGTACTGCCGCGAGCAGGCCTACTGCTCCGAGCGGTTCGACCTGACCTCCGAACTGCACTGGTACCCCTACACGAAGACCAAGGGCGAGCTGTTCAATCGTGCCGTCCGCCTGCTCGGCGCGCGCGGGTTGCGCCGCCGCCTCGGGCTCAACGGCTGACTCAAAGCAACGACGAGGAGATCCGAAGTGGAACAAGCAATTCGACCGGCTGACGAGACCGGCGCCAACGACGAACCTGTCCAGGCGCCGACCGTCTGCGCAGCCTTCCAGCGACTGGCCGCCCGGCACCCCGACAAGCTCGCCCTCCGGACGCTCGGTCGCGAGCGGACGTGGACCTGGGCGGAGCTGAACGGCGAGGTCCGGGAGGTCGCCGCGGGACTCGCCGCGGCGGGGATCGGCCACGGCGACACCGTCGCGATGATGCTCCCGAACGTGCCGGAGTGCCATCTCGTCGATCTGGCGGCAGTGCACCTCGGCGCCGTCCCGTTCGCGATCTACAACAGCTCCTCCGTCGAGCAGGTGCGGTATCAGCTCGAGGACGCGGCGACGACGATCATCATCACCCAGCAGTCGTACCTCGAGAAGGTGCTGGCCGCCGGAGCCGATCTCGACGCGCTGCGAACCGTCGTCGTCGTCGACGGTCCAGCGCCCGAGGGTGTCACGGCATTCGCCGACCTCGTGCAGGCGGGCGAGCCGGGCTTCGACTTCGAGTCAGCCTGGCGGACGGTCGGGGAGGAGGACCTCGTCACGCTGATCTACACCTCCGGCACCACCGGCCCGCCCAAGGGCGCACTCTGGGCCCACCGCTCGGTGATGACGCAGCTGCGGGCGCTCGGCGCCGCGATGCCGCTGGCGAGCGAGAGCATCGTCTCCTTCCTGCCGATGGCGCACGCCGGTGGACGAATCGCCGCGCACTACATGGCGCTGCCGCACGGCGCGACGATCACCTGCTGCCCCGACCTCAACGACCTCCCGCACGCGCTCGCCGACGCGCGACCGGACGCGATGTTCACCGTGCCGCGCGTGTGGGAGAAGCTCCGCGCCGGCATCGAGGCGATGCTTGCCGCCGCCGACGAGGAGACGCGCGCCGAGGGGCGCGCGATCATCGCCTCGGGTGAAGCGCGCGCTCGCGCCGGGGAAGCGCCCGAGCCGCCCGCACCGCTGCTGCTGCCTATCCTCAGGCGCTTGGGGCTCGATCGCCTCCGCGTCGCGTTCATCGGCGGAGCACCGAGCGCGCCGGCCCTCTCCGAGTTCTTCCGCGGCTGCGGCGTGCCACTGCTCGAGGCCTACGGCTCGACCGAGTGCGGGCTGAACGTGTTCAACCGGATCGACGACTTCCGCGGGGGGACGGTCGGCAAGCCGCTGCCGGGCGTTGAGCTGCGCATCGCCGCGGACGGCGAGATCCTCGTCCGCGCCCGGTTGAACATGGTCGGCTACCGCAACCGTCCCGAGCAGAGCGCCGAGACGCTCGATGCCGACGGCTGGCTGCATACCGGGGACATCGGCGAGGTCGATGCCGACGGCTTCCTGAGCGTCGTGGACCGAAAGAAGGACATCATCATCAGCGCCGCCGGCAAGAACATGTCGCCCGTCAACATCGAGGCCGCGATCAAGCCGGAGAGCGCTCTCATCGGGCAGATGGCGACGATCGGCGACGGACGCCGGTTCATCACGGCGCTCGTGGTCCTCGACCCCGACGGGGCCGCCGCTTTCGCGACGCAGCACGGTCTCGAGACGACCGACATCGCGGCGTTGGCGCGCCACCCGGAGGTGCTCGCCGAAGTCGATGCCGCGGTCAAGCGGGGCAACGAACGGCTTTCGCGTGTCGAGCAGGTCAAGAAGCACATGGTGCTCGCGACGTCCTGGCTTCCGGACTCCGAGGAGATGACGCCGACGATGAAGCTCAAGCGCCGCGCCATCGCCGCGAAGTACCGGGACGAGATCGAGCAGCTGTACGCCGACTGATGCGCGCGTCGCAGCATCTGAGCACGGTGGCCGCGTCTGAGGTCTCGCCACGCCCGTCTTTGCACCGCGGCGGGGAGCGTCGACATGGGCGGTGACCTCGAGCAGCTGCGGGGGGAACTGCCCTCGTGGGGACGCGAGCGGGAGTTGAGCGAGCTCGACACCCTCATGTGGCGGACGGAGAACCACCCGGCGAATTCGTGGACCGGCGTTGTCGTCATGGTCTTCGACGCCACCCCGGAATGGGACCGGTACCGGCGCGCTTGGGTTCTCGCGACGCGCGTCGTGCCGCGGCTGACCGAGCGGGTGCTCGAGCCGGCGCTGCCGGTCGGACGCGCGGAGTGGGCGGCCGATCCGCACTTCGACCTCGACTTTCACGTCCGGCGAGAGCAGCTGCCCGGGGCGGGAACGCAGGCGCAGCTGCTCGAGGTCGCGCAGAATCTGGCCCTGACCCGCCTCGATCCCCACCGTCCGCCCTGGGCTTCGCGGCTGGTCGAGGGACTGGAGGGCGGGCGCGCCGCGGTAATCCTGCAGGTCCACCACGTCCTGATGGACGGCGCCGGGGCCACCCAGCTATTCGAGCGGATGCTCGGCCGTACACGCCGCGCAACGAAGGCGGACCGCCTGCCGGACAGCGGGCCACTGCTTCCGTCCGCGCCGATCGGCGTGACCGGGCGCCAACTGCTGGGTCAGGCGCGGGGAGCGCCAGGCATCCTCGCCCGTGTCGTGGGTGACGCGGCGACCGCGCTCGCCCATCCTCAGGCGACCGCCCGTTACGCGGCATCTCTCGCCCGAGTCGTCTCGCCGCCGCCCGCCAGCACCTCGCCGCTCATGATCGGCGGCCCCAGGACCGCTTGGCGCTTCGGCACGCTGGAGTGCTCGCTGGCGGAGCTGAAGGTCGCGACGAAGGCGGTCGGCGGGACGATCAACGACGGTTTCGTCTGCGCGATCCTCGGTGGCCTGCAGCGCTACCACGACCGGATGGGCGTCGCGCTCGATGACGTGCCGATGTCGATGCCCGTCTCGGTGCGCCGCGACGACGACCCGATGGGCGGTAACCGCTTCACCGGTGCGTACTTCTCCGCGCCGTCCGCCATCTCGGACCCGGTCGAGCGCATGAAGGAGATGCGCAGCCGGGTCGCTGCCGCGCGCGGCGAGCCGGCCCTCGACTTCATCAACACGGTCATGCCGATGCTCAACCGGACGCCGTCCGGATTCGCGACAGCGGCGATGACCGCGCTCAACGACAGCGCCGTGCTGACCACGAGCTGCTGGCCGGGCGTGCGGAGCGAGCTGTACGCGGCGGGGGTGCGCTTCGAGCGCTTCTTCGTCTTCGGCCCCTTGCCCGGGACGCGGCTGACGGCGGCGATGAACTCGCACTGCGGCGTCTGCTGCATCGGGTTGAACGTCGACGGCGCGGTCTTCGAGGACACCGCGCTGCTGTGGGCCTGCATGCACGAAGGGCTCGACGAGATCCTCGCGCTCAGGGCGAGTTGACCGTGCCCACCACGGCGACGGTCGATCGCCGCCACTGGGAGGCGGCGGATTGGCGCGCGCACGCCCGGACGATCATCCTGAACGGGCGGCGTTTACGGTTCCTCGACGTCGGTGCAGGCCCGCCGCTTCTGCTCATTCACGGCCTCGGCGGGTCCTGGCACTCCTGGCTTGAGAACCTCCCGGCACTGGCGGCGCGGTACCGCGTGATCGCCGTCGACCTCCCGGGCTTCGGTGGCTCCGACCAGATCCGTGGCGCGTCCTCGCTGCCGAGCCACGCCCGCACGATCAGCGAGCTGCTCGTGCTCCTGCAGATCGTGAAGGTCTCCGTCCTCGCGCACTCGATGGGTGGCCTCGTCGCGATCCGCCTCGCCACCGAGAGACCGGAGCTCGTGCGCCGGCTGGTGCTCGTGAACGCCGGCGGCGTCCCGATCTCGGCCTTCCGGCTGGCGCTCATCGGGTACGGCTTCAAGGCGGCGAAGAGCCTGATCGGCCACCCGCTGATCCTCGGGCAGATCGCCCGCTCCGGACACCTGCGACGGGCGGCGATGTGGCTCTTCCTCCACGACGCGAGCTCGCTCTCACCGCGGATGGCCGCGGAGATCCTTCCGCGGATGGCCGCCCCGGGGCTGGCCGGCGCCGTCGGGGCGGCGTCTCGCGAAGTCGGGCGCGTCGACCCCTCCGAGGTGCGCTGTCCGGTGCTCGTCGTGTGGGGCGCGAACGACCGGCTGCTGCCGCTCGTCCTTGCCGAGACGCTCGTCGAGGCGTTGCCCTCCGGCGAGCTCGCGGTGATCGAGGACGCAGGGCATTGCCCGATGATCGAGGTCCCCGAGGAGTTCGATCGTGTCGCGCTCGCGTTCCTCGACCGGCGCCGTCTGCGGAGCGTGCCCAAATCCTAAGCACGCTCTTCCGCGAGGTGCGGGTCTTCGACGGGGCAGCGGTGCGCAAGGGCACCGACGTGCTCGTGACCGGCGCGGGCATCGCCGCGGTCGACCGGGCGATCCCGGCGCCCGAGGGCGCCACGGTGGTCGACGGCACCGGGCGGACGCTGCTGCCGGGCCTGA
>JACDAP010000164.1 GCA_013695395.1 Solirubrobacterales bacterium | reverse complement strand
CCCCGTCAGGTGTCTGAGCCCGCCGCCGACCTCTTCTCCATGGCCACCCCCGCGCCGCCGCCCGCGCCCGCACCGTCCCGTGAGCGCACGCCGCTCACCGACGTCACCCCCGAGCAGCTGCTCGGCCTGCTCGAGCTGGCCGCGTTCCGGCCGGGCCAGCGAGAGGCCGTGCAGGCCGCGCTCGACGGCCGCGACGCGCTCGTCGTCATGCCGACCGGCGGCGGCAAGAGCCTCTGCTACCAGCTCCCGGCCCTGGCCGGCGACGACCTCACCGTGATCGTCTCCCCGCTCATCGCGCTCATGCGCGACCAGTGCGCCCGGCTCACCGACCTCGGCCACTCCGCGGTCATGCTCGCCTCCGGCGGGGACGGCACCGCGAACCGCGAGGCGCTCGCGCAGGTTCGCGACGGGCGCGCGAACGTCGTCTTCGCCGCGCCCGAGCGCTTTGCCAGCGGCGCCTTCCGCGCGGCGCTCCGCGAACGGGCGCTCGCGCTCTTCGTCGTCGACGAGGCGCACTGCGTCAGCGAGTGGGGCCACGACTTCCGCCCGGACTACCTTCGCTTGGCGAGCGTGATCGCCGAGCTCGGCCACCCGCCGGTGATGGCCTGCACCGCCACGGCGACACCGAAGGTCGCCGAGGAGATCGCGCAGCGGCTCGCCCTGCGCGACCCCGAGCGGGTGCGCTCCGGTTTCGACCGGCCGAACCTCTCCTTCGACGTGCTGAACTTCGACGGCGAGGGCTCGGTCGCGCGCAAGCGGGCCACGCTCGTGGCCGGCGTCGCGATGGAGGAGAACCGGCCTGCGGTCGTCTACTGCGGCACGCGCAAGTCGACCGAGGAGACCGCCGACCTGCTCGCCCGCAGCGGCATGCGGGTCGCCGACTATCACGCGGGCAAGAGCTCGGACCACCGCGCGAAGGCGCAGGACGCCTTCATGGCCGGGACGGTCGACGTCGTCGTGGCGACCAACGCCTTCGGCATGGGCGTCGACAAGGCCGACGTCCGCTCGGTCTGGCACTGGGCGCTGCCCTCCTCCCTGGAGGCCTACTACCAGGAGGCCGGCCGCGCCGGGCGCGACGGGCTGCCCGCCCGCGCGGTGCTGCTGGCCTCGCGCTCGGACCTCGGGCGGCTCGTGCGCTTCATCCAGGAGGCCGAGGTGAAGGTCGAGCAGGTCGGAGCGCTCGTCGGCCGCCTGCGGGCGCGCGCCGGCGGGGACGGGGTGGTCGAGCTCGAGTGGGGCGACGACAAGGACCGCATCGCGCTGGCGATCGCCGAGCGGGCCGGCGCGCTGTCGCTCGAGCCCGGGGCCGGGGGGCGGGTCCGGATCGAGCTCGCGCCCGGGGAGCTTGATCACCGCGCGGCCAACGAGCTCTGCCGCGCGGCGACCGACCGGCGCTGGCAGTCCTACCGCTCGATCGAGCGGTACGCGACCAAGGACGACCGCTGCCGCCGGCGCCAGCTGCTCGACCACTTCGGCGACCCCGCACAGGTCGCGCCCGAGGGACGCTGCTGCGACGTCGACGATCCGGTGGCCTGGCTGCCGCCGATCACCGTCGAGAAGAAGCGCTCCTCGCGCGGCGGCTCCGGCGGAGCTCCGGCCGACGACGGCGCCGACGTGCCCGAGGCCGAGCTCGCACCGCTCAAGGCGTGGCGGATGGAACGCGCGGAGGGCAAGCCTGCCTACACCGTCGCGCCGAACGCCACCCTCTACGAGATCGTGCGGCGCAGGCCGCGCAGCGAGGCGGAGCTGCTCGACATCAAGGGCATCGGCCCGAGCTTCATCGACAAGCACGCCGCCTCGCTGCTGGAGCTGCTCTCCGCGAGCTGAGCGCGGCCTACTTGAACACGCGCAGCTGCAGATCGGCCGAGGGCGGGTTCAGGACGACCGGGGAGACGTTGCACAGCGAGAGGTCGGCGTTGGAGCCGTTGTCGTTGATCGCCGGGCCGAAGACGAACCCGTCGATCGGCGTGGCGCCCGCCTGGTAGGCGGGAATCACGAACGCCCCGGTCGGCACGGACGTGCCGGTGACGCTGACGCGGATGCAGACACCGGCATTCATGCTCGCCGGGTGGTCGTAGGTCACGTTGATCGAGCCGGGCCCAAGCTCGGCCGCCGTGATCGTGTTGTCCTTGATCTCGTCCGCGGTGACGGCGTCGGTGGCGATCTCGTCGGCGGCCACCGAGTTGGTCCCCAGGTCGGATGGACCGACCGAGCCGTCGAGGATGATCGAGGTCGTCACCGCGTTCGCCGCGAGCTCGCTGTTGCCGACGCTGTCGGGCGCAAGATCGGCGGCGGTGAGCGAGTTGTCGAGCACCTTGGTGTCGTCGACGGCGTTCCCGGCGAGCTTCTGGGCGGTGACCGAGAGGCCGGCCAGCAGCGGATTCGGGTAGTTGCCGGTCAGGTCGCCGCCCGCCGGTCCGACGGCCGCACCCGGGCTCCCGGCGGCGCCATCCGCGCCATC
>JACDAP010000155.1 GCA_013695395.1 Solirubrobacterales bacterium | reverse complement strand
GCCTCAACGGCCACGTCGACGTCGTGCCTGAGGGGGTTGAGGCCTGGACACACGGTCCGTGGTCGGGCGCGGAGGAGGACGGATTCCTCTACGGCCGCGGGAGCCTCGACATGAAGGCCGGCGTCGTGGCCTGCCTCCATGCGATGGGCGCCGTGGCGCGGGCGGGCGTCGCCCTGCCGGGCGACGTGGTGCTGCAGGCGGTCTCCTCCGAGGAAGATGGCGGGCTCGGGACGTTCGCCGCCCTGCGCCGCGACGCGGACTTCGGGGCCGCGCTGATCTGCGAGCCGACCGGGTTCGATCTCGTCTGCGCGCAGGCGGGGGCGCTCACCTTCAGGGGAACCGTGCGGGGCAAGGCCGCCCACGCTGGGGCCCGGCTCGAGGGCGTCTCCGCAATCGACCGTTACCTGCCGATCCACGCCGCGCTCGCCGCGCACGAACGGGCGGTCAACGCCCAGGTCGTCCACCCGCTCATGCGCGAGCACGTGCTCCCCTACCCGCTGCTCGTCGGCCGGGTCGAGGCGGGGCGCTGGTCGAGCCAGGTGCCCGACAAGCTCGTCTTCGAGGGGCGCCTCGGCATCCGGATCGGGGAGGAACCCGCTGGCGCCCGCGCCGCGCTGCAGGCGGTGGTCGATCGGGCGGTGGGTGAGGGCGCACCGGTGGAGCTCGCGTGGACGGGCGGGCAGTTCGCCTCCGCCGAGACGCCGTCCGACCACCCGTGGGTCCAGCTGCTCGCGGCCGCGGGGGAGGCCGAGCTCGGTCTCCGGCCTCCGGTGGCCGGCGTCTCCTGGGGCGCGGACATGCGCCACTTCACCGCCCACGGCATCCCGTGCGCGATGCTCGGACCGAGCGGCTTCGAGCGCGTCCACGGGGTGGACGAGCGCGTGTCCCTCTCCGAGGTCGAGCGGCTCGCGCGGATCGTCGTGCGCACCCTCCTCCGCTTCGCGCGCTGAGCGCGAGGTCCGGCCCGGGGACCGGCCTATTCGCCGTGGAGCGTGAGTACGAGCGAGCGGGCGCCACCGCGGTCGCGGTGCTCGGCCAGGCAGATGCCCTGCCAGGTCCCGAGGGCGAGCTCGCCGCCGCGGACCGGCAGGGTGAGCGACGTTCCGAGCAGCGAGGACTTCGCGTGGGCCGGCATGTCGTCCGGACCCTCCAGGCTGTGCTCCCAGTCCGACGCCTCGGGTGCGATGGCATCGAGCCAGCCGTCGAGATCGGTGCGGACCTCCGGTGAGGCGTTCTCGGTGAGGGTGAGCCCGGCCGACGTGTGCTGGAGGAACACGTGGAGCAGTCCGGTCTCCACCGCTCCGAGGTCGGCGAGCGCGTCGGCCACCTCCCGGGTGATCAGGTGCAGGCCGCGCGGTCGCGGCTCGAGGGTGATCTCAGTCTGGCTCCACATCCTCGGGCAAGCGTGCCACACCCAGCACGACCCGCCCCTGTTCGTCGAACGGGACGCCCTCCGCGTCGAGGAGCGCACGCTGCCGCTCCCCCTTGGCCAGCGAGCCGTCCGCCCGCACGACGCGGTGCCAGGGCAGATCGGGGTCGCGGGCGTGCCGGAGCACCGTCCCGGTGAGGCGAGGGGCGGCCGGCCAGAGGTCGCCGTAGGTGCGCACCCAGCCCTGCGGGATCGCCCGCACGGCGGCGAGGATGCGCTCGTGTCGCGGGTCGGGGGCGGCGGGCATCGTCGGCGGAAGCTACCCGGTCCCGCCGCACGCCCGACTACCGTCTGCGCCATGGTGAGCACCCTCGGCACCGGCTTCAGCGAGGCCTCCGACGCCGATCCGATCATCGACGTCGTGCCGCTCGGCGACGGCCGCGACGTCGTGATCGCGCGGCCGCGCGAGCCTGAGGCGCTGATCGACGACGCGGCGTTCGAGCAGCGCGACGAATTCATGCCCTATTGGGCCGAGCTCTGGCCGAGCGCGATCGCCCTGGCGAAGGTGCTCGCCCGGCGCGAGCTCGGCGGCCGCCGGGTGCTCGAGCTCGGGTGCGGCGTCGGCCTGGCCGGGATCGCCGCCGCCGTCGGCGGGGCCCGCGTCACGCTCACCGACTGGGCGCCGGAAGCGATCGCGGTCGCGCAGGCCAACGCGCGACGCAACGACGTCGAGGTGGAGGCCCGCGTCGTGGACTGGCGCGCGCCTGAGGAGCTCGTCGCCGCGGCGCCGTGGGACCTCGTCGTGCTCGCCGACGTGCTCTACGAGGAGCGCAACGTCGACGCGCTGCTCCCGCTGCTGCCGCGCCTGGGTCCCGAGATCCTGCTCGCCGACCCCGATCGGGCGGGCGCCACGCCCTTCCTCGAGGAAGCGTCGACTGGCTGGCGCATCGACACCACGCGGGACGACACCGTGCTGGTGCACCGCCTTCGCGCGCGCTGATCAGCCCGCCGCCAGTCCGAGCGCGGCCGTGACTTCGGCCAGCGTGCGCACCCGTACCGCGCCCGGCGGGAGCTCGCCCGCCTGCACACCGATCCCGCGATCGAGCCAGACCGCGGCCGCGTAGCCCGCGCGGAGTGCCGCCGCGACGTCCCACTCCGGGTGATCTCCGACCATGGCGAGGGCCGTCGGAGCCAGGCCGAGCGCGGCCGCCGCGGTCCGGTAGGCGGCCGGTGCCGGCTTCGGCGTCCCGAGGTCCACCGCCGAGATCGCGGCGTCCACGAGCTCCTCCAGCCCGAGCGCAGCGAGCTTGCGCTGCAGGAGGGCGCCGGTGCCGTTGGTCAGGACGCCGACGGCCAGGCCGCTCGCACGGAGCTGCTCGAGCAGCGCGTGCGTCCCGGGTACCGGAGAGGTCCCGTCGACGGCGGCCTCGCGCAGCGCGCAGTGCGCGGAGAGCACCTCCTCCGGCAGCACTCCCCACGGTGCGACCGTCTCGGCGAGCTGGCCCCGGCGGTACTCGTCGACGGTCCACGCACCGGAGAGGATCCGCTCGTAGAGCGGCTCCCGGCAGGCCGCGAAGCGCCGGCGGGCCTCCTCCGGCTGCACGCCCGGCAGGGCCGTCGCGACCGCGGTGATCGTGTTCGCCCAGACCCGCTCCTCGACCGCCGCGTAATCCGAGAGCGTGTCGTCGAGGTCGAAGACGACCCCGGCGATCCCGCTCCCGGAGCGGGCGGCGCTCAGCGCTCGCCCGGCGTCTTGACCGGGTAGAGCGAGACCGGGACCGACAGGTCGAGCGCGGTCCGGATGATCCGGTTCTGCTCGACGTTGTGGGCGGCCGGGTAGCCCTCGCCCGGGCTCGCCCGCTCGGGTCGGCCGACGTAGCCGAAGCCGAGGTGCTCGGGCAGGATCTGCATGAGGCGCGGGAACATGTGCGCGCGGGCGCCCATGTTGCGCGGCTCCTCCTGGGCCCACACGACCTCGCGCAGATTCGGGTAGGTCCCGATGAGCTCGGCGATCTGCCCCTCCGGGAAGGGATAGAGCAGTTCGACGCGACCGACCGCGACGCCCGGGTTGTCCTGGCGCGAGGGGTGCCCGATCAGGTCGTAGTAGATCTTGCCGGTGCACAGGACGAGGCGCTCGACCTCCTCCACCGGTACCCGCGGCTCCCCGAGGACGGGGAAGAACTGGGTCTCCGACAGGTGCTCGAGGCGGTTGGTCGCCTGCGGCAGCCGCAGCAGCGACTTCGGGGTCATGATCACCAGCGGACGCTGCTTGGCTACGCGGGCCTGGCGGCGCAGGAGGTGGAAGTATTGCGCGGGCGTCGTGAGGTTCGCCACGCGGATGTTCCCCTCCGAGGCGAGCGTCAGGAAGCGCTCGAGGCGGGCCGAGGAGTGCTCCGGGCCGGAGCCCTCGTAGCCGTGCGGGAGCAGCAGCGTCAGCCGCGAGGACTGTCCCCACTTCGCGAGGCCGGAGACGATGAACTGGTCGATGATCACCTGCGCGCCGTTGGCGAAGTCGCCGAACTGTGCCTCCCACAGCACGAGGGTCTCGGGCGCCTCCTGCGAGTAGCCGTACTCGAAGCCGAGGCAGGCGATCTCCGACAGCGGCGAGTTGTGCAGCTCGATCGGGGCCAGTGAGCCCGGAAGCGTCTGCACCGGGGAGACCGTCCGGCCCGTCTTGGCGTCGTGCAGCACCAGATGACGCTGGGAGAAGGTGCCGCGCTCGGCGTCCTGGCCGGTCAGGCGGATCGGGACGCCCTCGGTGAGCAGCGAGGCGAAGGCGAGCGCCTCGGCCTGGGCCCAGTCGATCCCGCCCGACTCGGTGACCGCCTTGCGACGGCGCTCGAGCTGCTTGACGAGCTTCGGGTGGACGGTGAAGCCCTCCGGCGTCGTGAGCAGCTCCTCGTTGAGCACCTCCAGACGCTCCTTGGAGACGGCGGTCTTGACCTCCGGGGACGGCGTGCGGTCCAGCGTGTACTCGCCGGTCTGCTGGGAGGCCTGCCCGCCGTCGGCCGCGGCGGCCGCCTTGAGCTGCTCCTTGAGCTCGGTGTGCAGGCGCGTCAGCTCGTCCCAGATCTCCGTGCGCTGCTCCTCGACGGCGTCGGGCGTGGTCACCTTCGCGGCCACGAGCTGCTCGGCGTAGAGCTCGGCCACGCGCGGCTTCTTCTTGATCGTCGCCGACATCTCGGGCTGCGTGTACGCGGGCTCGTCGGCCTCGTTGTGGCCGAAGCGGCGGTAGCCGATCAGGTCGATGAGAACGTCGTGGCCGAAGGTCTCGCGGTAGGCGAAGGCGAGTCGCACGGCCGAGATGCAGGCGGCGACGTCGTCGGCGTTGACGTGGATGATCGGGACGTCGAAGCCCTTGGCGAGGTCTGAGGACCAGCGGGTGGAGCGCGAGTCCTCCGGGTCGGTGGTGAAGCCGACCTGGTTGTTCGTGATCAGGTGGAGCGCACCACCGACCTGGTAGCCGTCGAGCGCCTGCAGGTTCAGCGACTCCGCCACCACGCCCTGGCCGGGGAAGGCGGCGTCGCCGTGGAGCACGATCGGCACGGCGGCCGACTGGTCACGGTGGGCGTGCGGGCCCTGCCGCGTCGTCTGCGCGGCGCGCGCGGCGCCGAGGACGACCGGGTGGACGAACTCGAGGTGCGAGGGGTTCGACTCGAGGTTGACGAGGATCGAGTCGCCGCCGGGCAGCTGGTAGGAGCCCTGGGCGCCGTGGTGGTACTTGACGTCGCCGGTGCCGCCCTGCGGAATCGTGGTGATCGCCTCGAGGGTCGACTGGCCCTCGAACTCGGCGAAGATCGACTCGTACGGACGGCCGAGGTTGTGGGCCAGCACGTTCAGCCGGCCACGGTGGGCCATGCCGACGACGACCTCGCGCCCGCCGTGCGCGGCCGCGAGCTGGATCATCTCGTCGAGCATCGGCACGGTCATGTCGAGGCCCTCGATCGAGAACTGCTTCTGGCCGAGGTAGGCCTTGTGCATGAAGCGCTCAAAGGCGTCGACCTCGATGAGCCGCTTGAGCAGCGCCTTCTGCTCGTCGCCCGAGAGCGCCTCGCGGTAGGTGCCGCTCTCGATCCGCTCGCGCAGCCAGGTCCGCTGGCGGTGTGAGGAGATGTGCTCGATCTCGTAGGCGATCGTCCCGCAGTACACGTCGCGCAGGTTCGGCAGCGCGTCGGCCAGGGTCTCGCCTGTCACGTGCATCCGGAGGATCTTCGCCGGGATCTTCTCCATCAACGCGGGCGTGAGGCCGAGCGGCTCCGGGTCGAGCGCCGGGTCGCCTTCGGGCGCGCCGCCGAGCGGGTCCAGGCGGGCGGCGAGGTGGCCGTGGGTCCGGTGGGCCTTGACGAGGGAGACCGCGGCCTGGACGGCCTGCAGCAGCTCTTCGCTCGGCATCGCGTCGGCGCCGGCGACAGCGGCCGGGGTGGCCGTGGTCGTGGCGGCAACGGCCTGCGGCGTGGGCGGCTGGGGCGCCGGGCCGAGGTCCGCGCCGAGTGAGGAGAAGACGCCCTCGTAGAACTCGTGCTCGCCCTGCAGGTACTCCTCGACGACCTTCAGGAACTGCCCGGACTCGGCACCCTGGATGATCCGGTGGTCGTAGGTCGAGGTCATCGTCATGACCTTCTCCGCGCCGATCTGTTCGCCGATCGCGCCGAGGCCGACCGGGTAGGCGATCGAGCCGGTGGCGATGATCGTGCCCTGGCCGTTCATCAGCCGTGGGACCGAGGCGATCGTGCCGATGCCGCCCGGGTTCGTCAGCGAGACGTTCGCGCCCTGCAGGTCGTCGGCGGTCAGCTTGTTCTCGCGCGCCTTGGCGATCAGCTCGTCGAAGGCGGCCTTGAACTCGGAGAACGACTTGCGGCCCGCGTCCTTGATGACCGGGACCATCAGCGTGCGGCCCTTCTTGGTCGTCACGTCGACGGCGATCCCCAGGTTGACCGCGTCGTCGTCGACCACGTTCGGCTTGCCGTCCACCTCGAGGAAGTGGAGCCCCATCGAGGGCATGTCGTTCTGGACCGCCTGCGCGATCGCGTAGGCGATCAGGTGGGTGAAGGAGGCCTTTTCCCCGGCCGCCTTGAGCTGCTTGCGGCGCGTGTCCATCGCGGTGACGGTGATCGTGCGGAACGAGGTCGCCGTGGGGATCGAGCGCGACTCGTCCATGTACCGCGCGAGGACCGCGGCGGCGCCCTTGATGAGCTTGGCGCCCTCGGGCTGCGCGCCGGCACCGTTCGCGGAGGCGCCGTCGGCGGACTTCGCGGGCGCCGTGCCGGCCTTGCGGGCCAGCACGTCGTCCTTGGTGATGCGCCCGCCCGGGCCGGTCCCGGTGACGGTCGCGAGGTCGACGCCCTCGTGCGTCGCCGCGCGGGCGGCGACCGGGGAGGCCTTGTACGAGACGTCGGAGCTGCCGCCGCCGTTCGCGACGACCGGGGCGGCCTCCTCGGACGGCAGGCTCGCACGATCGGTCTTGCTGCTGCCGGGGCTCGGGGCTGAGCCGTTCCCGCCGGCGCC
>JACDAP010000138.1 GCA_013695395.1 Solirubrobacterales bacterium | reverse complement strand
GCCTAAGGCGAATGGCGTTCGTAGTGCGGGGCTGGGATCAGTTCTGATCGAACTACGGGACTACATGCGCGCGCCCAGATCTGTTGTCCGCGATGCCGACGGCAGGGTGGCCGGTGTGCGGATCGGTGACGACGTGCGGCCCGTCGTGCGTAACGGGGCCGGGGATATCGCCGGGCTACAATAACCACAAGGCGCAAGTGACGCGCATGGCTAGAGGGTCGCTTCGGCGGCCCTTTTTTATTGGAAGGGGCTATAGATGGCTACGTTTAACAAGTTTGACGCGTTCGTCGAAAATCTGGCGGAGGGCGTTCATAATCTCCAGACAGGGGCGATTACGGTTGCCCTGACTGCCGCTGCTAACGCGCCGGTGGCAACGAATACCGTGCTCGCGAACCTCACGCAGGTTGCTTACACGAACCTGTCGGCTCGGGTTGTGACAATCACCTCATCGGCGCAGGCATCCGGCACATACAAGCTTATCGGCACCGACCTAGTGCTTACTGCAACCGGTGCCGTGGCAACGTTTCGATACGTGGTTCTCTACAACGACACGCCGACCTCGCCAGCCGACCCGCTCATTGGTTGGTATGATTACGGATCGGATGTGACGCTTGCTAATGGCGAGACATTCACGATCGACTTCGACGGCACCAACGGCATTCTGAGCCTCGCCTAGTAATGCCCAGCCGAGTCCTGAAATTGCGCAAAAATCGAGATCCGGGAGCGGAGGCTACTCCGCCCAGCCTGCCAGCGTTGCGCTTTGATCCGACGCGTAAGCACGCCAACGTGACGCTGACTGTCAGCAATTCAGTGGCGACCGTCGGGACATCGAACGACAACGGTGCGCTCGGCACTGGCCCGAAATACTCGGGCAAGTGGGTATGGAGCGGAGTGGTTGGCAGCACTGCGCACGTCTCAGTCGGCATTGCGACCGTCGACCACGCCTTTGCGTCTGACCTGCAGTGGCTGGGGCGCAATAACCTCAGCGCCGCTGTCCATACGATATCGCAAAAAGCATTCTTCAGCGGCGGAGCGCTTTCTCAGACGCTGATGCCTTACGGCAATGGCGACACTGTTACTGTCGCGGTCGATCTCGACGCTAGCCCGCGCAAGCTGTGGTGGAAGGTCGGCCAGAACGCTTGGAACGGCTCCGTCACAGCCAATCCCGCTACCGACACAGAGGGGTTTCTCCTGGCCGGCTTGGGGTCGGGCGCTGTTTATCCCGCAATCAGCGGCTACGTTGGCGCGCAGATTACCATTGTTGCACCCCCGGCGATTACCGGCTTTTTGCCGTTTGACGGAGTTGCCCAGACCGGCATTGTAGCAAGTAGCATTGTAGCAAACACTCGCACGTTTACGATGACCAGACCTGCGGCCAATCTATCGGCAGCAGGGATCCCGAGCACTGCCGACGTTGAATATCCCGCCATTGGCAGCAATCTCAATCCAGCGAATTATGCCACGCCGGCGGACTATGCAGCGGCTGTCAAAGCGCTCACGGACGGAACGGCGCATGGCGACAATCCAACGATGGCATCGGAGCACGCCGCGCTCCATGCTCTTGTGACGCGATCTGCGGCCACGCACGTTGCTGTGCAGCACGGCAACTGGAATACTGCTGCGACGTGGTATCCCGCGGAAATTCCGACCGCTAATAGCAAGGTGCTCATTCCGGCGGCCATTGCCGTCACGGTCAATACCGTCAAAACGACCAAACACCACACCATCCGGGTGGATGGTTGGCTGAAGCACTCTCCGACCGTAAACACGCAGCTTATCTATGACACACTGGTTGTGTCGGGAACGGGCCTGCTGCGTATGGGCACGGTCAATAACCCGGTTATCCCGACCGTCACCTGTCATCACTTGTTTGCCGACAACGGCGCGATTGATGTTGCGTGGGATCCGCAGCTGCTCAGTCGGGGCATGATTTCGCACGGCACGCATGAGGCGCATGCAGCGATAAAGACGAATTTCAGCGTAGCGACGGCAAGCTCCATCCCGGTCGGGACGACGAGCATCACGCTAAGCCCCGCCCCGGTCGGTTGGCGTGTGGGAGATACGGTCGCCATCGGGGCGACCAAGATCCGCGCCGACACGTGGAACGGGACAACCTATATCGACGGCGGCACCGACGACGAAGAGCGCACGATTAGCGCTATCAGTGGCGCGACTATCACGCTCAGCAGCGGGCTATCTTATACTCACAACTCGCCGGCCGGTCGCACCGATCTGAGGGCTTACATCGGCAATGTTACGCGGAACGTCGTATTCCGAAACGAAAACGCGAATGTCCCGACGACCCAGAGCGGTCACACAATGTGGATGCACTCGGATGGCGTTGATGTTCGTTACGTCGAGGCCCGGAAGATATCGCGCACCGACAAAAACATTCGCGCTCTAAACCCGGGCGCGCAGACGAATACAGCTACGACGAATGTCAAAGCGCGATATCCATTCCACGCCCACCTTAACGGTGTGGGGTCTACTGAGGTCGCCCATATAGTTGTGGGTTGTTCGGCTAACGGATCGCCCGGTTGGGGTTTCGCTCACCACGGCTCTTTTAGTGACTTTGAGAACTGCATTGCCTACGACTTCCAGGGCGCGGGTTTCGTCGCTGAGGTCGGCAACGAGCGCGGGACCTGGCGCGGTAACATTGCGATGAAGGGCAAGGGTCGCCCCATCAGCGAATGGAATCTATCCCAGCCGAAAGAGGGTAATGATATCGAAGCCGGCGATATGGGCCGGGGCGGCGACGGGTTTTGGTTCCAGGGCCGCCAAGTTGTCGCTCAGGACAATGTGGCGGTCAGCACGGTTAATGCATTTATCTTTATGCACCGCGATGCCTCTAGCCAAGCAAACCGCTGGATGATTCACCCACGGACGGAGCTTTTCGAGCTCCCCTCGGCTATGAAGGGCCGAGGAGTTATGAACACCATTATTGACCACACGTGGGACAGTTCAATGTTCCCGATTATCGAGTTTCGGGGTAATACCGTTTGTTGCGCTTATGTCGGGCTGCAGGTCATCAAACGTAACCCCGAACAGCACCATGACGTTCGCACCCTTATCAAGGATACAAAGATTTGGGAGGTCGAGTGGGGGATCCACTTCGAATATACCAGCCATTACACGACTGCAAACACGGACATCCTCGGAAGCGCGGTCGGCTGGCGCGGCGGCACGAGGGCCACTCGCGGGTTCAGCTACGGCGCAAATACAATGGATATGGTTGCGGATGGTCTGACTGTATCGGGCTTCAGCACAGGCGTTTTTCAGGACAAACGGCTCCCCCTCACAGCCTGGCCGGTAGACTATCGGCACGTTTACATTGATGCGACAGTCGCAAACTTCTCGACAGAGCGCGACGGATTCATGGCGAGCTACGATCCAGCTGCCTATCCCACGCCCACCGCGGGTGATAAGTGGCTTACGTCGGCCAACGTCAATAGAAATGCGAACGTTACATTTATGCCGAGTTGGGGCTCGTCCATCCCGATATGGGATTTCAATGCAGGTCGGCTTGTTGAAATAACTGGAACGAAGACGGACGGCATCGACACCGTTCCGTATCCGGTCAAACCGGATAAGGACAACCTCGGCACAAATGAATTTTGGTATTCTTGGCTGCCGACTTATGGGTATTACACCGACTCCCTAAATGCATCACGCAAGATCGCTATTGTTCCCCATTATTATTCGAATAGAATCGACAACAGCCTGGAGCTAATGGCTATCCCCATCGAGGTCAGGAACACTAGTGGCGCCACGGGAAGCACCAACAAGGGTTCGTTGAACCTCAGTTCTCCTGTCCCTGTGGCCGTGAATCAGAATGTAACGTGTCCGGCAGGTGGCTCGACTGTCATCAGTCCGCTGACAAATGATAGTGCGAATGGCGGAGCGGCGCTATCCTTGCACGAGTTCACGCAGCCGGTGCGAGGGCGCGTCGTCAATAACGGAAACAATACCGTCACATACACGCCGCAGCGTGGGTTCATTGGAACGGACACGTTCCGCTATTGGAATACGAATAAGCGGCATTTTGCCAGAGCTAACATTACGGTAACGGTGTCATGACCGCCCGCAGCCGCGCTACGCTAAACACAAATGCTGATACGGATCTTGCGGATAACACTGCCGGGGCCATCGGCGCGTTAGACGTGCGGACGTCGGTTAAAGATTTGGCCGATAGCGCCACCTTGCTGGATGATGTTGTGTTACGTCTACTCGACGCGGACGTAGCACACGGCAACGATGCCGTCCTCAAGCAATGGTTTGCGACCGCCGGTGCCGTCACTGTTCCGCTGACTGGAACCTACCGTATCGAGGGTGAGCTTCGGCTCATGCACGGCGTAACCTCGCATACGACATCTCTGGCTTTCGCGGGCACCGCCACGGTGTCATGGATAGAATACCAGATGATGCACTGGACGGCGGGCGGGGCTAATACAGCCAACACCCTCATTACAGTGCAAACCACCAAGAGCAATTCTACAGCTGCGGCTACCGTTCAAACAGGCGCCGGGACCACGGGTGAAGAAAACATCTGGATCAGGGGCCTTGTCAGGTTCAGTGCTGTCGGCACATTCATTCCGCAGTTTAATTATTCGACTAACCCAGCTGTAACGACGCTGACCAAACGCGGCACGTTCTTCTCAATGCAGTATCTGGGCGACGCGTCGTTCACGACCAGGGGGACTTGGGCATAAAATGGCGCGTCACTACAACCTTGCCCGTATGACGACGGCGACCACAGGCTCGGGCACTATCACGCTCGGCGCTGCCGTTTCAGGGTGGCAGTCGTTCACAAATGCGGGCATTATTGACGGCGACACGGTGACGTATGCCATTGTGGAGGGCACGGCCCGTGAGGTTGGTCGAGGTGTCTATACGGCCAGCGGCACAACGCTAACGCGTGATACGATACTAAGG
>JACDAP010000133.1 GCA_013695395.1 Solirubrobacterales bacterium | reverse complement strand
GTGCTCGACGATGCCCGCACCGGCAGCGAGCGCTGGGATCCGGTGCAGACCGCGGAGAACGCGAACATCGCGGTCCGCGACCGCACCACGATCGCCTACCTCGGGGACGGACCGTCCGGCGCCACGGCGATCTCCCTGCCGATCCTGAACGCGGCGGGCATCGCCCAGATCAGTCCCACCAGCGGCTACGCCGGGCTGACCCGGGCCGAGGGGGCGCAGAAGGGCGAGCCCGAGAAGTACTACCCGTCGGGCATCCGCAGCTTCGCTCGCACGATCCCTGCCGACCACCTCCAGGTCCGGGCGCTCCTCGCGCTCGTCGAGGAGCGCGGCTGTCGCCGCCTGCAGCTCGTCGACGACGGCGAGATCGACGGGCGGGGCCTGAGCGTCGGCGTGGAGGAGGGACTCACCTCCGCTTCCACCGAGGTGGTCGACCGCGCGGTGTTCCGCGCCGACCAGGAGCTCGATCCCGCCAAGGAGGCGGCGGAGATCGTGGCGCGGACGCCCGACTGCGTCCTGGTGGCCGGCGGCCCGGGCGAGCGCCTCGCCCGGCTCCTGGACGCGCTCCACGCCGCCGACGACGACCTGACGCTGCTGGCCTCCGACGGGCTCGCGACACCAGAGACCGCCGAGACCCTCGAGCCGGGGACCGGGCGCGCGCTGACGCTCACCGCGCCCGGCCAGAACCGGTCGGCGAAGGGCCGACGGATCGCCGAGGCGTACGAGGAGACCTTCGGCCGACCCGCACGCGACGCCTCGCTGTACGGGTACGAGGCCATGGAGCTCGCCCTCGCCGCGATTCGGACGGCCGGACCGCGCGGCAACAACCGGGAGGCGGTCGAGCGCGCCCTGTTCGAGCTGGGCGAGCGGGAGGGCCCGTTCGGCCGGTACCGCCTCACGCCGCAAGGCGATGCCTCGGCGGGTTCGTACTCCCGCCTGACGGTGCGCGACGGCCGCCTCGTCCCCGCGCCCGCCACCGGTGAGCGCGTTGGCGCGGACGGTTGATTCGCGGTTCATCCGCGTGGATACCCTGTCCTGATGGCACACGAGCGTCGGGACACCGACGACCAGCGGCAACGCCCCGAGGATCCCCGGCTCTCCGCCGACGACGGGCGCTCGAAGTCCCCCGAGAAGAAGGAGCCCCCGCGCACGCCGTGGCGCGTCGATCCGGCGGCCGACGGGCGTGGCAAGCCCGAGGAGCCCAAGAACGGCGGGATGGGCGGCATGGGCTCGATGGGTGGCGGCCGCTGGCGCCCGATTCTGATGGTGGTGGTCATCGTGATCGCCCTGAACTTCTGGTTGACGACGCTGCTGCCCAACGGCGAGGAGCCCAGCCGGATCTCCTACAACCCGACCTTCCTGAAAGAGGTCCGGGGCGGGAACGTGAAGGAGATCGCGTCCAAGGGCGCGACGATCGAGGGTGAGTTCAAGAAGGAGGTCGACCCGCCGGGGGAGGCCAAGCCGAACACCAAGTTCACCACCGAGGTGCCGATCTTCGCGAACTCGGACGAGCTCGACGCCCTCCTGCGCACCCAGAACGTCGAGATCAACGCGACCTCCCCGATCGAGCGCCGCTCGCTGCTGGCGAGCTTCCTGATCTCGCTGCTGCCGACCCTGCTGATCATCGGCGTCGTCATCTACTTCATCCGCCGGGCGGCCGCGAACGCGGGCGCGGGCGGGATGGGCGGCTTCGGCAAGTCGAAGGCCAAGCGCGTCGACCAGGAGCAGAACCAGCTGCGGACCACGTTCGACGACGTGGCGGGCATCGACGAGGCCGAGGACGAGCTCCGGGAGATCGTCGACTTCCTGAAGAACAACGACAAGTACAAGCAGCTCGGTGCGCGGGTCCCGAAGGGAGTCCTGCTCAGCGGGCCTCCCGGCACCGGCAAGACCCTGCTCGCCCGTGCGATGGCGGGGGAGGCGGACGCCGCGTTCTTCACCGCGAGCGCTGCTGAGTTCATCGAGATGATCGTCGGCGTCGGCGCTTCACGCGTCCGCGACCTCTTCGAGCAGGCCAAGAAGGCTGCTCCCTCGATCATCTTCATCGACGAGCTCGACGCCATCGGGCGCTCCCGCGGCGGCGGCAACGCCATGGGCGGCCACGACGAGCGCGAGCAGACGCTCAACCAGATCCTCACCGAGATGGACGGGTTCGACCCCTCCGACGGCGTGATCGTGCTGGCCGCGACCAACCGGCCCGAGGTGCTCGACTCCGCGCTCCTGCGCCCCGGCCGCTTCGACCGGCGGGTCACGGTGCAGCCGCCGGACAAGGTCGGCCGCGAGGCGATCCTCAAGGTGCACACGCGCTCGGTCCCGCTCGACGGGGAGGTCGACCTCTCGGGGATCGCCTCCTCGACGCCCGGCATGGTCGGAGCGGATCTCGCGAACCTGATCAACGAGGCGGCGCTGCTGGCGGCCAAGCGCGGTCACAAGCGGGTCAACCGCCAGGACTTGGGCGACGCGCTCGAGCGCGTCGTGCTGGGCGCTGAGCGTCGGGTCGTGATGAGCGAGGAGGAGCGTGAGCGCACCGCGTACCACGAGTCCGGTCACGCGCTGGTCGGCATGCTCACCGAGGGCGCCGACCCCGTTCGCAAGGTCTCGATCATCCCGCGCGGCATGTCGCTCGGGGTGACGATGAGCGCCCCGGAGTCCGATCGCTTCAACTACGACCAGGCCTACCTGCGCTCGAAGATCCTCGTCGCCCTGGGCGGTCGCGTCGCGGAGGAGGTCGTCTACGGGAACATCACGACCGGCGCCGAGTCGGACATCCAACAGCTCACGGGCATCGCTCGCGGCATGGTGACCCGCTGGGGCATGAGCGACGCGATCGGGCCGATCGCCGTCGACGGCCAGCCCTCCAACGGGATGCTCCTGCCCGGTGCGGCCGAGACCTCACAGGCGACGCAGGAGCTGATCGACCACGAGGTGCGGCGGATCGTGGACGAGGCCCACCACGACGTCACGACGCTGCTGAACGACCATCGCGACAAGCTCGAGTCGCTCACGCGGATCCTCCTCGAGGAGGAGACCCTCGACGAGGACCAGTCCTACGCCGCTGCCCTGGTTCCGCACCCGACGCCGGAGGAGCGCGAGGCGCTCCGCAACGAGAAGGATGCGGCACGACAGCTGAGCGCCGACAGCCGCAACGGCAACGAGAGCACGCCCGAGGGCGATCGGGCCGACGGTGCGGGCAGCATCGAGGACGACGAACGTCCCGGCCTTGAGATCGCGCCGCGCCCCGGCATCGGCGACGACACGGGGGCGGCGGTCCCCGAGCCCTCGCGCTACAGCGGCACGAACGGCTGGGCGCACCCGGAGCGGCCGACGCGCTGATCCTACGTTCTGCTCTCCACGATCGCGGCAAGGCAGTCCGCAGCTGAGTCGACGGACGCCGAGTTGGCGACGGTCGTCCATCGGGCCACGGTGAAGCGGATGCTCGACCAGGACCGGCTCGCGAAGCAGCGACCGGCGACATAGCCGCAGACATCACCGGCATCGACGTCAAGCGGGTGACCTGGCGGATGCCGACCGGGTGGGAAGAGGGCGTTAGCCGAGCGCGTCCTCGAGAGCGGGCTGCAGCTCGCGCTGCTTGTAGCTGTACCCGCCGGCGAGCACCCGCTCGGGCACCGCGCGCTGGCCCTCGACCACGATCTCGGCCATGTCGCCGTAGAGCAGCTTGATCGCGAAGGCGGGGACGGGGGAGATCGCCGGGCGGTGCAGGGCCTTGCCGAGCGCCTTGGAGAACGCCTTGTTCGTGACCGGCTCGGGGGCGGATCCGTTGTAGGCGCCGCTCCAGCTCGTGTCGTCGAGGGCCTTGAGGTACAGGCCGACGATGTCGTCCACGTGGATCCACGGCATGTACTGCTTGCCCCCGGCGACCGGGCCGCCGACGCCCATCTTGAACGGCGGGAGCATCGCCTTGAGCGCGCCGCCGCCCGCGTCGAGGACGACGCCGGTGCGAATCTTCACGACGCGCAGGCCGAGCTTCTCGGCCGCGTCGGCCTCGCGCTCCCACGCGACGCACACCGTCGCGAGGAAGTCGTCGCCCGGGGGAGAGGACTCCGGGACCTGCTCGTCCCCGTGCTTGCCGTAGTAGCCGACCGCGGAGGAAGAGACGAGGACGGCGGGCTTCGGGTCGCTTGCCGCGATCCCCGCGACGAGGTTGCGCGTGCCGGTCTCGCGCGACTCCATGATCGAGTGCTTGACCTTGTCGTTCCAGCGCTGGGCGACGGGCTCGCCCGCGAGGTGGATGACCGCGTCGCGGCCCGAGAGCGCGCCCGTCGGCGCCGCTCCGTCGTTCGGGTCCCAGGCGACCGCCTCGACACCGAGGGCCTGCGTCGCTTTCTCTGGGCTCCGCGAGAGGACGGTGACGTTGTCCCCCCGATCCTTGAGCGCCTGGACGAGCTTTGTGCCGATGAGGCCGGTTGCGCCGGTGATGGTGACGTTCATATGAGGGTCTACGCGCCAGGCACCGCGCCGAGATCAGGGCGAGGTCATCCTGGGCTGAACTGCGCAGCGTCGGTGGTCGCGAAACCGATTGCGCCCTCGTCGGCCTGCGCGGTGCCGTCGCGGCGCGCCGACTCGGCGACCGCCGCGGCGACCGCGTCGGCCACGTCGCGGTTGAACGCGCTCGGGATGATGTAGTCCTCGCGGAGTTCGGCGTCGGTGACGATCTCGGCGATGGCCCGGGCGGCGGAGACCTTCATGTCCTCGGTGATCGCCCTGGCTCGCACGTCGAGCGCGCCGCGGAACACACCGGGGAAGGCGAGGACGTTGTTGATCTGATTCGGGTAGTCCGAGCGGCCCGTCGCGATGATCCGCGCGTAGGGGGCAGCCTCCTCGGGGGAGACCTCCGGGTTCGGGTTGGCCATGGCGAAGACCATCGCGTCGTCGTTCATCGACTCGAGCGCAGTCGCCGGGAAGATCCGGGCACCGGAGAGCCCGATGAAGAGGTCCATGCCCGGGAGCGCGTCGGCGGGGGTGCCGGTGACGTTCTCCGGGTTGGTCTGCTCGGCGTACCAGCGCTTCGACGAGTTCATCGAGCCGTCGAGGTAGTCCGCGCGCTGGGTACTGACGAGGCCTTTGGAGTCGGCTCCGATCACGAAGGAGACGCCGGCCTCCATCAGGATCTTCGACACTGCGACGCCCGCGGCGCCGAGCCCGGTGACCAGGACCCGCAGCGACGAGAGCTCGCGGCCGGTCAGCTTGCACGCGTTCATCAGCGCGGCGAGCACGACGATCGCCGTGCCGTGCTGGTCGTCGTGGAAGACCGGGATGTCGAGCTCGGCCTTCAGACGGTCCTCGATCTCGAAGCAGCGCGGAGCGCTGATGTCCTCGAGGTTGATGCCGCCGAACGTCGGCGAGATCCGCTTCACGGTCTCGACGATCTCGTCCGGGTCCTTGGTGTTCAGGCAGATCGGGAACGCGTCGACGCCGGCGAACTCCTTGAAGAGCATGCACTTGCCCTCCATGACCGGCATCGCGGCCTCCGGGCCGATGTCGCCGAGCCCGAGGACCGCGGTGCCGTCGGAGACCACGGCCACCGTGTTCCGCTTGATCGTGTACTGGAACGCCTTGGCCGGGTCCTCGTGGATCGCGGTGCAGACGCGCGCGACACCGGGCGTGTAGGCCATCGAAAGGTCGTCCCGCGTGCGCAGCGGATGCTTGTTGTGCTGCTCGATCTTGCCGCCGACGTGCATCAGGAACGTGCGGTCGGTGGTGTCGACCACCCGGACGCCCTCGACGGCGTCGATCTCCGCGGTGATCGAGCCCCACTGGTCCTCCTCGGCGGCGTCGACCGTGATGTCGCGCAGGAGCTTGTCGTCGTGGGCCTCGACGAGGTCGATCGTCCCGATGACCCCACCCGCCCGGCCGATGGCCGAGGCGACGAGCCCGAGCATGCCGGGCTTGTGGTCGATCTCGATGCGAATGGTCAGCGAGTACTGGGCAGAGGGGGTGCTCATCGCGGGGCGGAGGCTACAAGGCGCGCGTCGCGGGCTCGGTGCGGTGGGCCGGAAGGCCGGGTGGGTACCGTCGTTGACATGAGCGGCTGGCGCACGACCGAGATGCCCGAGCAGACCGACCGGCGGGTGGTGGTGACGGGGGCGAACTCCGGCATCGGCTTCCACGCCGCGCGGGAGCTCGCCCAGCACGGGGCGCACGTCACGCTTGCGGTACGCGACACCGAGAAGGGGGAGGAGGCCTCGCGGCGGATCCCCGGGGCGACCGAGGTCCGGCGGCTCGACCTCGCCGACCTCGACTCGGTCCGCGCGTTCGCCGACACGTGGGACGAGCCGCTCGATCTGCTCATCAACAACGCCGGGATCATGGCCCCGCCCTACCGGACGACCGCCCAGGGCTTCGAGTCCCAGCTCGGAACGAACCACCTCGGGCACTTCGCGCTCACCGGGCTTCTGCTGCCGTGGTTGGGAAAGACGAGCGCGCCCCGGGTCGTCACCGTCTCCTCCGGCGCCCACCGCATGGGGAAGATCCGCTTCGACGACCTGCAGAGCGAGCAGGGCTACAAGCCGTGGCGCGCCTACGGGCAGTCGAAGCTCGCGAACCTGCTCTTCTGCTTCGAGCTCCAGCGGAGGGCCGACAACGCGGGTTCACCCCTGATCTCGACCGCGGCGCACCCCGGGTACGCGGCGACCAACCTGCAGACCGGGACCTCAAGCCGGCTGCAGGACCTCGTCATGGGCGTGCTCAACAAGGTCGTCGCTCAGTCCGCCGAGGCCGGAGCGCTCCCGACGCTGATGGCCGCGACGGCCGATCTCCCAGGCGCCGCCTACGTCGGCCCGGCCGGGCCCGGCGAGGCCCGTGGGCTCCCTCACCTGGTCGGCGCTTCGGACGCGGCCACCGATGCGCAGACGGCGGCGCGGCTCTGGGCGGTCTCCGAGGAGCTCACCGGCGTCGCGTTCGACTTCGTCGCCTCGTGATCGTCTCCACCCCGGAGGAGCTCGCGGGGATGCGGCGGGTCGGCGCGCTCGTGGCCGAGACGCTGGCCGCGATGCGGGCCGAGGTCCGGCCCGGGGTCACCACCGCAGAGCTCGATCTCGTCGCCACGCGCCTCTGGGCGCAGCGCGGGGCACGGTCCGGGCCGATCGAGACCTACGAGTTCCCGGGCACGACCTGCATCTCGGTCAACGAGGAGGTGGTGCACGGCGTCCCCGGGCGCCGGGTGCTCCGGGAGGGAGATCTCGTCACCCTCGACGTCACCCCGGAGCTCGACGGGTTCTTCGCCGACGCCGCGATCACCGTGCCCGTGGGACGCGTGTCCGCCGAGGCCGAGCGGCTGCTCGCCGCCACGGAGGCCTGCCTGACCGCGGCGCTGGAGTCCGCGCGGGAGGGCTCTGCGCTTCGGATCGTCGGCGCGACCACCGCCCAGGTGGCGGCCGCGCGGGAGATGAGCGTCTACCGCGAGCTGCTCGGGCACGGCATCGGCCGCGAGCTGCACGAGGCCCCGCAGATTCCGAACGTGGACTGGCCCCATCTCAAGCAGCCGCTCGCGCCCGGCCTGGTGATGGCGGTCGAGCCGATGCTCGGGCTCGGCGGGACCGCCCTGGAGACCCGCGAGGACGGTTGGACCATCGCCACCGCCGACGGCTCCCTGAGCGCCCACTTCGAGCACACGATGATCGTGAACCTCGATCGCCCGATCGTGCTCACCGCCTGAGCGCCGGGGCGGTCACTACTCTCGCCGCCATGGCGAAGACCAAGCCCGACGAGCTCTACCTGATCGACGGCAACTCGCTCGCCTACCGTGCCTTCTTCGCGCTGCCGGAGTCGATCGCGACGTCGACGGGCTTCCCCACGAACGCGATCTTCGGCTTCGCCTCGATGCTCGTCAAGCTGATGACCGAGCACGGCTCGCAGCCCACGATCTGCGTCTGGGACAAGGGGCACTCGGGACGCAAGGAGGTCTACTCCGAGTACAAGGCGCAGCGGACCTCGCGGCCGGACCTGCTCAAGCAGCAGTGGCCGCACATCATCGAGCTCTGCGAGGCCTTCGGCTACCCGAACGTGTCGGTCGAGGGCTACGAGGCCGACGACGTGATCGCCTCGATCGCCGAGCGCGCCCGGGAGAAGGGGGTGCCGAGCGTGATCGTCACCGGGGACCGTGACGCGTTCCAGCTGATCGGTGACGACGGGCTCGTCAAGGTCATGGCGACCGCCCGCGGCATCACCGACACGAAGCTCTACGACCGCCAGGCGGTCATCGACCGCTACGGGATCGCCCCCGAGCTGATCCCTGACTTCTACGGGCTCAAGGGGGACACGAGCGACAACATCCCCGGCGTTCCCGGCATCGGGGACAAGACCGCGGCGGACCTGCTCCAGCGCTTCGGTGACCTCGACACCGTCCTGGCCAGCGTGGACGAGATCTCGGGCGCCAAGCGCAAAGAGAACCTCGTCAACCACGCGGAGGACGCTCGGATCTCCAAGCAGCTCGCGACGATCCAGCGCGACATCCCCGTCGACATCGACCCGACGGCCGAGCTCACCCGTGCGCCCGACCGCTCGAAGCTGCGCGAGACGTTCCGGCACTTCGAGTTGCGCGATCCATTGCGGCGGCTCGAGGAGGCACTCGGGGACCCGGAGGAGGCCGCTCCGGCCCCCGTGGCCGAGACGACGCTCAGCGCGACGGTGCGCGAGGCGCCCCTGGCCTCCGTGGCGGGAGCACTGCCCGCGGACGTCGAGGTGGCGATCGCGGTCCGCGAGCCCGAGGTCGTCGAGGGGGAGCTCTTCGCCGCCGAGCCGTCCTGGCGGTGGGCGGCGAGCGCCGGCGACGTCCTGCTCGCGGGGGCGTGCGAGCGCCCGGAGGAGCTCGTCGCCGCGCTCGGCGAGCGTCCCGTCGTCGTTCACGACGCCAAGCGACTCGGGGTCGTTCCGGCTGCGCTCGTGCACGACACGCTGCTCGGGGCGTTCCTGCTCGAGCCTGCCCGGCGCAGCTACCCGTTCGCCGACCTCTCCGAGGAGCGTGGGTTCGCCACCGCGGTGGAGGACGAGACTGCGGCCGCGGCCCTGCTCACCGCGGCGCTGGCCGGCTGGCAGCGCGAGCAGCTGGCCGAGCGCGGGCTTCAGGAGCTGATGGACGACGTCGAGCTCCCCTTGGTCGCCGTCCTGCGGGCGATGGAGCAGGCGGGCGTCCGGCTCAACCGGGAGACGTTCGCGACGATCAAGGAGCGGGTCGACACCGAGATCGCCTCCCTGGAACGCGAGGTGTGGGAGCTCGCGGGGGAGGAGTTCGTGCTCGGCTCCCCGCAGCAGCTCGGGCAGGTGCTCTTCGAGAAGCTCGGCCTCTCGCGCAAGCGGCGTGGCAAGACCGGCTTCTCCACCGACGCACGGGTGCTCCAGGCGATCCGCGACGAGCACGCGGTCGTGCCGAAGATCGAGCGCTGGCGCGAACTCAACCAGCTCTCGAAGACCTACCTGGACGTGCTCCCGCACCTGGTCGACGCCGAGGAGCGGATCCACACGACGTTCCTGCAGGTCAACGCCCAGACCGGCCGGCTGGCGAGCACCGACCCCAACATGCAGAACGTGCCGGTCCGCACCGAGCTCGGCCGGGAGATCCGCCGCTGCTTCGAGGCCGCCCCGGGCCACGTGCTGCTCTCCGCCGACTACTCGCAGGTCGAGCTGCGGGTGCTGGCGCACGTCGCGGACGAGCCCGTCCTGAAGCAGATCTTCCTCGACGGGCAGGACGTCCACACTGCGACCGCAGCGCAGATCTTCGGCCAGTCCCCGGAGGAGCTCACGCCGATGGACCGCTCCAAGGCGAAGATGATCAACTACGGCATCGTCTACGGCCTCTCGGACTACGGCCTGGCCGACCGGCTCAACATCGACCGGGCGGAGGCGAAGGCGTTCATCGACGCCTACCTCGAGCGCTTCGACCGGGTCCACGCGTTCATGACCGCGACGATCGAGCGGGCCACCGAGGAGGGCTTCGTCACGACGCTCTACGGGCGCCGCCGCCAGATCCCCGAGCTCAAGGCCCGCAACTACCAGGTGCGCACGCAGGGGGAGCGCCTCGCGGTCAACACGATCATCCAGGGCACGGCGGCCGACGTGATGAAGCTCGCGATGATCGGTGCGCACCGGGCGCTCGCCGCTGAGGAGCTGACCACCCGGTTGATCCTCACGATCCACGACGAGCTCCTCTTCGAGGGGCCCGAGGCGGAGATGGAGCAGGTCAGCGCCCTGGCCGAGCGCGAGATGACCGCGCCCTGGCCGCACCTGCCGCCGCTGGCCGTCGACGTCGGAGTAGGGCGCACCTGGATGGACGCCAAGTAGCCTCGCGTTGATGACGATGATCACCGAGCAGGACCACTTCGTGCTGCGCCAGCGGATCCGCCTGGTGATCAACCAGTACGAGTTCTCGATGCCGGGCGAGGAGGGGGACGACGGCGAGGCGTTCTGCTTCGTCGAGCAGAAGCGCTTCAAGTTCAAGGAGGACATCGGCTTCTTCGCCGATGAGTCCAAGCAGCAGCCGATCATGCGGATCCTCGCCCGCCAGCGGTTCGACCCGAAGGCCCGCTACGACATCACCACCGCGGACGGCGCACCGGTCGGCCAGATCCAGAAGGTCTTCGGGAAGTCACTCTTCCGCTCGACCTACACGCTCTTCGACGGCAGCGGGGCGGAGGTTTGCATCGCGCGCGAGAAGTCGCTCGGCAAGGCGCTCTTCCGCCGCCTGGTCGGCCTCGTGCCGTACATCGGCGACTTCGCCGACTGGCTGCCGATCGCCTACGACTTCGAGTTCGTGCGCGGCACCGGGGAGGACGAGCAGGTGCTGGCCGAGAACGTCCGGCGCCGCTGGAAGTGGCGGGACGTCTACGACATCGACGCCAGCGCCGACACCGAGCGGCTCCTCGACCGGCGGCTGCTGCTGAGTGCCACCGTCGGGATGGACGCGCTACAGGCGCGCTAGGAGCCCGATGGACCGCAGTCTCGCCCTCCTGCTGACGGTCGCCGCGGGCGGCCTGATCGCGTTGCAGGCGCCGATCAACGGGCGGTTCGGGCGGACGATCGGCTCGCTTCCGGCGGCGAGCGTCTCCTTCGCGCTGGGGCTGGCCGTGCTCCTGGCCATCGTCACGGTGCGGGGGGAGATCGGCCGCCTCGGAGAGGCCGCTCACGTGCCTTGGTGGTATCTGACCGGCGGGATCCTCGGCGCGGCCTACGTGACGACCGTGCTCATCACGATCGGGACGCTCGGCGCCGGCCCGGTCGTCGCCGCGACGATCGCCGCGCAGCTCACGGTCTCGCTGCTCGTAGACCAGTTCGGCTGGCTCGGCGTCGCCCGGGACCCGATCACCGCCTCCCAGGTGGCCGGTGTCGTGCTGCTCGGACTCGGCGTGTACCTGATCGTGCGTTCCTGACTCGACGGATGGACGGTTGCTTCCGGCGGCGGCGCGGCGGAGGATCGGTGACATGGACACCGTTCGCAACACATTCTGGGTCGCCTCGATCTGCCTGGTCGCCTGCTTCTCCTTCTTCGTGGTGCTCGGCGCGATCCCGACCGACGCCGTCGCGCTGTTCGCCGTCATGGGCCTGCTCGCCGTGCTCTACGCCGGACACATGTGGCAGCAGAGCCGCACTGAGGGCCCGCGCGACCCGCGGCTGGTGCACGACCGGGAGCGCCGCGGCTTCTAGCCATCGGGTTCGCCCGGGCTTGCTCCGGCCTGATCCGGCGGGTGTCTCGGCGTCGCTCCGGGTCGACACACCGCGCACGACGCCGCGTCGCTCCTTGGCTGAGCGCGGATGAGCGCCCGACTGGTGGACGCGTATCCGCGCTCACCTCGTGGGGAACGCTGAGAGCGGATGAGCGTCCACCGTTCGGGTGCGTATCCGCGCTCACCGAAAGGTCCGCGCCTGATGAGCGCGATTCGTGGCCAGCGGTGGTGGACGGGTGCCCGCAGCGCCCGGGGACGCGGCGACGCGGGAATCGCGCGGAACACGCGCGCATCGTGACGGCTCTGCCGCGTGGCGGCTGAGCGGTCACCGGTGGGGCCCCTCGGTCCCGTCCGCGTCGGCATGGTGCGCGCATGGCCACGACCCAGCGCGGATCCACAACCACATCACGGGTGCTCATCGGCGTTCAGGCGTCGGAGCTCGCCATCGAGCAGCGAGGCGTCATCTCGCGCCAGCAGCTCTGCGACATCGGCCTCAGCGAGACCACGATCTCCCGGATGGTCGAGCGGCGGGAGCTGCACCGCGTGTGGCCCGGCGTCTATGCGCACGGGCACTCGGTGCTCACGCGCGAGGGGTGGCTGATGGCCGCGAGCCTCGCATGCGGAGAGGGATCCCATCTCTCCGGACGGGCATCAGGGAGCGCGCGCGGGCTCATGAAGGCCTGGTCCACCATCGACGTCGCCACCCCGAGCCAGCAGGGCGTCGAGCTCCCGGGCATCCGGGCGCACCGCATCCAACTGCGACCGGAGGAGCGCGATGTCCACCGCGGCCTGCCGGTCACTTCGGTCGCGCGCACCGCGCTCGACGTCGCGGCCGCCGAGGGCTACGAGCGGACGGGCGAGCTGCTCGACGCGGCGCTGCTCGTCGGTCAGTACGACCACGGTGAGATGCTCGAGCTGCTCGACCGTCGGACGGGATGCCGCGGCGTCGGCATCCTTCGCCGAGCCGTGGACGCGCTGGGGGACGAGGGCGTCGTCTTCCGTTCGCGGGCCGAGCGGAGGGCGCGGGACCTCATCCGCGAGGCCGGCCTGCTCGAACCCCGGATCAACGCCTGGTTCCCCACCCGTGCGGGGCACGGCTACGAGCTCGACCTGTGGTGGCGCGAGCTTCGGCTCAACTTCGAGCTGGACGGCCCCCACCACCGGATGCCGCACCAGCGGCAGAAGGATGCGTGGCGGGATCGGGACCTGGCCGCGTTCGGGGTCCGGGTGGTCCGTTTTCCCTCAGAGGACGTCATGGAGAACGCCGAGTTGCTCCTGTACACGGTCGGCCGCGCGCTGGTGGCGCGCTGAGCGCGGATGAGCGCCCACCGTTCGGGCGTGTATCCG
>JACDAP010000073.1 GCA_013695395.1 Solirubrobacterales bacterium | reverse complement strand
ACCGGGGGTCGCGGCTACCGGGCGGGACGGAGCCTGGCTACGCGTCATCGGCCCGGAAACGCGAAACGGGCCCTTTCCCGAGGGCCCGTTCCGCCTGCTGCGCACTCCTGTCCCTGAGTACCCCATTCCGTCCCAGGAAGACTCGTGTGCATTCTGTCGCGCCGTCGCCGCCCCGTCGTCCCCCCGCCCGGGTGATCTTCGGGTGAGCCTCCGGGTGATGAGCGGGTGAGGTAGTGCTCACCCGCTGTAGGGTGGTCTGCCGATGAGCTCTGAGATGGCCGCCCACGGATCCGTGACCCTGCTGCTCGCCCGGTTCAGCGATCTGTTCGCCCGCGGGCTGCGCGCGTGCATCGACGAGGATCCCGCGCTCGACGTGCTCGCCGACGATGTCGCCCCGGATCGCCTCGGAAGCAGGCTCGCGGCCCTCGAGCCGGACGTGGCGATCCTGAACCTCGCCGCGCTCGAGGCGGTCGCCGACGTGCGCCGGTTCCACGCGGCCCACCCAGGGGTGCACCTGCTGGTGATCGCGGAGCGCCCGACCGACGCCGAGGTCGATCAGGTCCTCGCGTGCGGCGCGGGGGCGTGCCTCTCCAAGGAAGCGCAGGCGCGCGACGTGCGCAGCGCGATCCACCTTGCCTCGCGCGGTCTCGTCGTCCTCCCCCGCGCCGGGGCCGAGACGGGTCCGCGGCGCTACCCGGAGGTGCTGACCGCCCGCGAGGCTGAGGTGCTCCGCCACCTCCAGCGCGGGGACGCGAACGCGGAAATCGCCGCTGCGCTCCACGTCGGGGTGGAGACGGTGCGCACGCACCGCAGGAACGTCTACCGCAAGCTTGGAGTACGCAGCCGACGTGAGCTTTCAGACCTCTCCAGCGGATAGGTTGAGGAGCCGATGAGCGTCTTCCACTCGAGCTCCATCCTCCTGGTGGAGGACAACCTCCTCGATGTCCGTCTCACCGTCGAGCTGCTCCGCGAGGCCAAGCTCGCCAACCGTCTGAAGGTGATCTCCGACGGGAGCGAGGCGATCACCTCCCTGACCGCAGCGCTCGCAAGCGGTGAGGCGCTCCCCGACCTCGTCCTGCTCGACCTCGACCTGCCGGGCGCCGGCGGTCGCCAGGTGCTCGAGACGATCCGTGGCACTCCCGGTCTCGGTCACCTCGCCGTCTTCATCCTCACCTCGAGCCCGACCCAGCGCGACATCGTCCAGGACGAGAAGCTCAGGGCGAACGGCTACCTCGAGAAGCCGATCGACCTCTCCGAGTTCATCCGGGTGGTCACCGCGCAGGAGCGCTTCTGGCTCGAGCTGGTCTCGGCGCCGTTGCGCTGAGCCTCACTCGAGCGCCGCGATCGCGCTTCGCAGCGCGCCCGGATCCACGGAGGGGAAGCGGAACAGGGCGTCTTCCACGCGGTCGTAGAGGTCAAGCAGACGTGTCCGCTCGACGTGACCGGCATCCATCATGGCGCGCACGTCGGTCCGGTCCTGGTCGAACCCGCGTTCCAGCTTGGCGAGGGCCTGGGCGTAGAAGTCGAAGTGGAAGACGTCGATCTGCCTCTCCCGGAAGAGGAACGGGCTGCGGTCCTGCCAGCCGGGTAGGGCGGGAAGGAAGTCGAGCGGCGAGGCGAGCTCGACGTTGACGTCGAGCAGCTGCTTGAGGCGCGGCAGCTCACGCAGCAACGCGTCGTCCTCGGGCTCGATCCGGACGTCGATGTCGAGAGTGGTGGCTCGCCACCCCTCGATCACCGCGGAGGTCCCACCGACGAGGTAGACGCGAGCCGGGATGGACGTGCGCCGGGCGAGCTCCCGGACGAACGCCCGGACGCGGTCGGCGTCAGCGTCGCGCCGCACTCTCGACCGTCCGGCAGTAGCTCGCCATGCGGCGCAGGATCGCGTGGTGGCGGCCGTGCGCGGTGGCGACGTCCTCCTCGGCGAGGAGCTCGTAGAGCCGGTGGGACGGGCGCTCGACACGCACGTCCGGGACCGCGACGCCGGCGCGTTCGAGCCGCGGGCGCGCCTCGAGCACCGCGTAGGCCTCCGCGGTCCAGCGGCCGGCGCGCAGGTCGGCCAGGCCCGGGTCCACGATCTCGTGGCCCGGGGGAAGCATGGATCAGGCCGCGCCGCGCGCGCCCGCCAGGCCGCGGGAGACGAGCAGCTCGGCGATCTGGACCGTGTTGAGCGCGGCGCCCTTCAGCAGGTTGTCGCCGACCACGAACAGGTTGAGCGACATCGGGTCGGAGAGGTCGGGGCGCAGGCGTCCGACGGCGACCTCGTCGCGGCCCGCGTAGGCCACGGGGGTCGGGACGTCGTCGAGCACGACCCCCGGGAAGGCCTCGAGGACGCGCCGGGCCTCCTCGACGCTCGGCTCGCGCTCGAACGTCGCGCGGACCTGGACCGAGTGGCCGACCATGACCGGCACGCGCACGCAGGTGGGCGAGACGGCGAGCTCCGGCAGGCCGAGGATCTTGCGGGACTCGTCGCGGAGCTTGAGCTCCTCGTCGGTGTAGCCGTGCTCCTTCTCGCTCCCCAGCCAGGGCACCACGTTGAAGGCCAGCGGGCGGGCGTGGATCTCGGTGGGGATGCCCTCGAGCGCAGCGGCCCCATCGGAGACGAGCCGCTCACGATCGGCGAGCAGGCCCGGGATCTGGTCGGCGAGCTCGTCCATGCCCTTCTGCCCGGCACCGCCTGCGGCTTGGTAGCTCGTGGCGACGATCGCGGTCAGCCCGAAGGCGTCGTGCAGCGCCTTGAGCGGCAGCATGATCGTCATTGTCGTGCAGTTCGGGTTGGCGACGATCCCGCGCGGGGTCTCGGTGAGCTCGTCCGGATTGACCTCGGAGACCACCAGCGGGACGTCAGCCGCCATCCGGAAGGCGCTCGAGTTATCGACGACGGTCGCGCCCGCGGCGGCGAACTTCGGGCCCCACTCCCGCGAGATCGCCCCTCCGGCGGAGAAGATCGCGATGTCGAAGCCGCCGATCGTGTCGTCCGCCAGGCCGACGACGGTGCGGCCGTCGGGCAGCACGCGCCCGGCCGAGCGCGAGGAGGCGAACGGGACGATCTCCGTCGCAGGGAAGTCCCGTGCGTCGAGGAGCGCGAGCATCTGGGTGCCGACGGCGCCGGTCGCGCCGACCACGGCCACGCGGGCGCTCATGCGAACTCCCCGAACGGCTGCTCGGGCCGGATCGTCTCCGGCCCGGAGAGCTCGAAGGCGGCGTGCAACGCGCGGACGGCGTCCGGCACCCTCTCGACGGGCACCACGCAGGAGATCCGGATCGGCGAGGTCGAGATCATCTCGATGTTGATGCCGTGCTCGCCGAGGGTCGTGAAGACCTTCGCGGCCACGCCGGGGTGCGACTTCATCCCGGCGCCGACGATCGAGACCTTCCCCATGCCGTCCTCGGTCAGCACGTCGATGCCGTGCTCCTGCCCGATCGGGGCGAGCGCCTGCCGGGCGGCGGCGATCTCGTCCTTCGGGATCGTGAAGCTCATGTTCGCGAGCTGGCCGTCTGCGCTCGGCTGGTTCTGGATGATCATGTCGATGTTCACGTTGGCCTGCGCCAACGCGGTCGTCACCCTCCCCGCGATGCCGGGGGTGTCCGGGACGCCCTTGAGCGTCACGCGGGCCTCGCCGGTGGAGTGGGTGACGGCGGTGATGAGCGGGTGTTCCACGATCTCCTCGGGGGGGACGACGACGGTGCCCGGAGCGTCCTTGAAGCTCGAGCGGCAGTGGATGCGAACGCCGTGGTTGCGCGCGTACTCGACGGAGCGCAGCTGGAGGACGCCGGCGCCGGAGGCGCTCATCTCGAGCATCTCGTCGAACGAGACGACGTCGAGCTTGCGTGCGTCCGGCACGATGCGGGGGTCCGAGCTGAAGACACCGGCGACGTCCGTGTAGATCTCGCAGACCTCCGCGCCGACGGCGGCAGCCAGGGCGACGGCGGTCGTGTCCGAGCCGCCGCGGCCGAGCGTCGTGACGTCCTTGGCGGTACTGACGCCCTGGAAGCCCGCGACCAGGACAATGCTGTCCTCGTCGAGTCCCGCCCGGATCCGGTCCGCGCGGACGTCGAGGATCCTGGCTTTCGTGTGTGATGTGTCCGTGACGATCCCCGCCTGTGACCCCGTCAGCGAGATGGCCCGGTGCCCGAGGTCGTTGATGGCCATCGCGCACAGGGCGCACGAGACGCGCTCCCCGGTCGAGAGGAGCATGTCCATCTCGCGGGGATGGGAGTTCCCCGAGACCTCGAGCGCGTCGGCGATCAGGCGGTCGGTCTCCTTGCCGCGGGCGGAGAGCACGACGACCACGCGGGCGCCCTCCTCGCGCTTGGCGACGATGCGCGCGGCGGCACGCTTGATGCGCCCCGCGTCGGCGACGGAGGTCCCCCCGAACTTCATGACGACGGTCCCAGGCATGCGGTCGGGGGAGTCTAGGCAGTGACCCCTTGGCG
>JACDAP010000007.1 GCA_013695395.1 Solirubrobacterales bacterium | reverse complement strand
CCCCCAGCCCGCCCCGATCAGCGCACTGTTCCACACCGCCGAGCCCAGGGCGGTGAGCGCAACGAACCGCAGCACGGGCATCTCCGAGAGCCCGGCGGGCACCGAGACCAGCGAGCGCACACCGGGGATCAGGCGCCCGCCGACTACGATCCCGGCGCCGTGCCGGTCGAACCAGCCGTCCGCGCGGTCCAGGTCGCGCTCGCTCAGCCGCAGAAGGCGCCCGTACCTGAGCAGCAGCGGTCGTCCGCCCACGCGAGCGAGCCCGTAGATGATCAGGGCCCCGAGCACCGAGCCGAGCGTCGCCGCCAGCACGGCCAGGGTGAAAGTGAATTGACCCCGGCCGACGGCGACCCCGGCGAGCGGGAGGATGATCTCGGAGGGGATCGGCGGAAGGACGTTCTCCACGAGGATCAGCCCGGCCAGCCCGGGGTAGCCGGCGGTGTCGACGACGTTCCGCGACGTCTCCGTGAGTGAGAAGGCCATCACCCCAGGATGCGAAGCGAACATGAAGGAGACCTTTAGTCGATCAGCCGCCGCTCCACCGCCCAGCGCGAGAGCTCGTGCCGGTTGGAGAGCTGGAGCTTGCGCAGGACGGCGCTCACGTGGGCCTCGACCGTCTTGGCCGAGATGTGGAGCCGGAGGGCGATCTCCTTGTACATGTAGCCCCGGGCCAGATGCTGGAGCACCTCACGCTCGCGCGGGGTGAGCAGATCGAGCTCGGGGTCGACCTGCTCGGGGGCGAGCTGACCGGCGAAGGCGTCGAGGACGAAGCCGGCCAGGCGGGGGGAGAAGACCGCGTCCCCGCCGTGCACGCGGGTGACCGCCTCGACGAGCTCGGGGCCCGAGATCGACTTCGTGACGTAGCCGCGGGCACCGGCGCGGACGACGGCGATCACGTCCTCGGCGGCGTCGGAGACGCTCAGGGCGAGGAAGCGCTGGGTCGGCCGCGCGGTCAGCACACGGCGGATGACCTCGACCCCGCCGCCGCCGGGCATGTGGACGTCCAGCAGCACGACGTCGGGCTTCTGCTCCCCGATCAGGCGGACCGCGGCCTCGACCTCGGCGGCGTCGCCGAGGATCTCCAGCCGGCCGTCGAGCTCGGCGCGGACCCCGGCGCGGAAGAGCGCGTGGTCGTCGACGATGACGACGGAGGGTGAGCTCGTCATGGGCGTCGCTCCATTCGCAGCTCGACCTCGACCCCGGCGCCGGGGGCCGCGTGGACGATGGCGGTGCCGCCGTGGCGCTCCATCCGGCCGACGATCGACTCGCGCACGCCGCGCCGGTCGGCGGGGACCGCCTCCGGGTCGAAGCCCGGGCCACGATCGCGGACGTAGACCTCGACGGCCTGCTCGGTCGCCTCGGCGTAGACCGCGACGGCCGGTCCGCCGTCCCCGGCTCCGAACTTGGCGGCGTTGACGATCGCCTCGCGCGTCGCGGCGAGCATCGCGTGCAGCCCGCTGTCGAGCGCCGCGTCGCCGACGGCCACGACATCGACGGGGACGGCGTACTGCTCCTCGACGTCGGCCGCGGCGCTGCGGAGGGCACCGGTGAAGCTGCCCTCCGGGGCTCGTTCCCCCTCGAGCCAACCGCGCAGCTCGCGCTCCTGCCGGCGCGCCAGCGTGGCCACGGCCCGCGGGTCGGTGGCCTGCTGCTGCACCAGGGCGAGCGTCTGCAGGACGGAGTCGTGCAGATGGGCTGCGACCTCCGCACGCTCCTGCGAGCGGATCCGCGCTGCCCGCTCGGCTGCGAGCGTCGCGCCGAAGCGGAAGAGGAACGGGGCGAGGATCAGCACGAAGGCCACCACGACGACCACGGTGGAGAGCAGGAGGTCCCGGGCCCCCGAGAGCGCACCGGTGGTCTGCAGGACGAGCAGCCCGGCGCCGACGATCAGCGCGACACCGAAGCCCCCACGGTAGACGCCGAGGAGCTGCTCGTCGCGTCGCTCCCGGGCGGTCCGCGGCGCGGGGGCGTCCGGGAGCGTCTCCGCGGCGCGCGGCGTGCTCGGCAGCTCGGGGACGGGCAACGGCTGCGTGCCCTGCCGCCACACGAGGGCGATCCCGCCCGCGGCGAGCACGAGGGGGAAGACCACGGGGTCGCCCGCCCACAGCCCGAGCTGCCGGAGGGTCAGCAGCAGGCTGGCCAGCAGAAAGGCGACGCCGAGGCCCACCTGCAGGCTCGCGGTCGCCGTGCCCGGGGCCCTGCGCGGTCCCGGCTCGTCGCTTGCCGCCTTGGGGAGCAGCGCCCACCCGAGGCCGTAGAGGACGATCCCCACGCCGCCGGCGGCGCTCGAGGCGATGACCACGATCCGGAGGAGCAGCGGGTCGAGGCCGAGCCGCCGCCCGAGTCCCGCGCACACGCCGCCCAGCAGGCCGGCGCCGGGGTCGCGCGTGAGGGCAGGGCGGGGCGCGGGCACGGCGCTCATGCCGGGGGCTCGACCTCACGGGCGCTGCGGTCGAGCCCGACGGCCAGGAGGATCGCTCCGATGACGGCCAGGAACAACGGGGCGAGCACGGCGAGCCGCAGATGGACCACGTCGGTCGCGTCGAGCAGCAGCACGACTCCGAGGGCGAGGACCGCCAGGGCG
>JACDAP010000056.1 GCA_013695395.1 Solirubrobacterales bacterium | reverse complement strand
GTCCTCGACTACACCGAGCGGCGCACGCGGGCGGCCCTGGCGGCGTTGCCCGACGGCGTCCACACCGTGCAGGACGTGCTCGAGGCCGCCGGAGGGGACCTCACGCTCCGCCTGGAGGCGACCGTCCGCGGTGACGAGATCACCCTCGACTTCCGCGGCTCCTCGCCGATGGACGCCGGGAACCTCAACTGCCCCCGCGCGGTCACCGTCAGCGCCGCCGTCTTCGGGGTCCGCGTGCTCACCGATCCCGACGTCCCGCCGAGCGCGGGCGCCCACCGTCCGGTCACGGTCATCACCGAGGCGGGGACGCTGCTCGACGCCCGCGCGCCCGCCGCGGTCGCCGCCGGGAACGTGGAGACCTCCTCCCGGGTAGCCGACCTCGTGCTGCGGGCCTTCGGCCGCGCGCTCGGCCAGGGCACGATGAACAACCTCACGCTGGCCGGCGAGTCGTTCTCCTATTACGAGACGATCGGCGGCGGGCAGGGGGCGACCGACGGCGCCCCCGGCCCGAGCGGCGTGCACGTCGCGATGAGCAACACGCGAAACACCCCGGTGGAGGCGCTGGAGCTCGAGCTCCCGCTGCGCGTCGTCGAGTATGCGGTGCGCCGCGGTTCGGGCGGCGACGGCGCGTTCCCGGGCGGTGACGGGGTCGTCCGCGAGCTCGAGGCACTCGAGCCGATGACCTACTCGCTCATCACCGAGCGCCGCGCGCACGCCCCCTCCGGTTCCGACGGCGGCGCGGACGGAGCCACGGGCCGCAACCTGATCGACGGGGAGCCCGTCCCCGCGAAGGCCACCGGCGAGCTGGCGCCGGGTCAGCGCATCCGCCTGGAGACCCCGGGCGGCGGCGGCCACGGCCGCGCCTGATCGCCCCGATTCCGCGCTTGCGCGGGCTCGTAGGATCGGCGGATGGACCGCATCGGATTCCTCGGCCTCGGCATCATGGGCTCACGCATGGCCGCGAACCTCGCCGCCGCCGGTCATCCGCTCACCGTCTGGACCCGGACCGAGGGGAAGGCCGCCGCGTGGGCAGAGGACCACCCGGGCACCACGGCCGTCGGCACCCCCGCCGAGGTCGCGGAAGCCGCCGACGTGCTCATCACGATGCTCGTCGACGGCGACCAGGTCCTCGGGGTCGCCGAGCAGCTCTCCGGCCCGCCCAAGCTGCTGATCGACATGTCGACGATCGGCCCGGCCGCCGCTCGCGAGGTCGCCGCCGCGCTGCCCGAGGGCTGGGGCTTCCTCGACGCGCCCGTCACCGGCTCCTCCCCGCGGGCGCAGGACGGCACGCTCACGATCATGGGTGGCGGGGAGCCTGCCGATTTCGCCCGCGCCCTCCCCCTCTTCGAGGCGATGGGCTCACTGGTGCTGCACGTCGGACCGACCGGCCACGGACAGATGGTCAAGCTGCTCAACAACGCGGTCGCGGCGGTCAACGCGGGCACGCTCGCCCAGGCGCTGCTGGTCGGCTCGGCCGCGGGTGTCGACCTCGACGCGCTCGTCGCCGTGATGGGCGCGGGATCGGGCTCCTCGCTCATGCTCGAGCTCAAGGCCGCGCCGATGCGCGAGCACGACTACACGACGCTCTTCAAGCTCGAGCACATGCTGAAGGACGTCCGCCTCTGCCTCGAGGAGGCCGACGGCGCGGGCGCCCCGTTCCCGGCCGCGGAGGCCACCCGGGAGGCGCTCGCGGGCGCTGCGGAGGCCGGCCACGGCGAGGACGACTTCGCCGCGATCCTCGCGAGCTACGAGAAGCTCGCCGGACGGCAGCTCGCCGGATGAGGCCGCGCCGCCCAGCGCACTTGGACCTCCGGTCAAAAAGCACTGATTTACAGGAACAGTTGGTGGTCGGGTCACATCTTTGACACAATCACCACCTCGCCCGTGCCGCCCGGCCGCCTGTCCCCTTGGCGGCCCCTGGTACGGGCTTCCTACTGTCGACTCCCTCAGGTCAAAACATGCCTATCGCATTCAAGGAATGGGCGGTCACCGTCCGCGCGCTCGCCGAGGGCGAGCAGCTCCTCACGCTCCGCAAGGGCGGCATCCGCGAGGATGACAAGCACTTCGAGCTCAAGCACGAGCGCTTCTTCCTGTACCCGACCTTCGACCACCAGCGCAACGACTGCGTGCGCCCGTCCCACGCTCCTGAGCTGCGCCGCGCGCTCGAGGAGGGCGTCTGGCCCGACGGTGACCCCCCGGTCTCCGCGCTCACCCAGGACGGCGGGATCCCGCAGCCCGACCGCGTCCGGGTCCGGGCCTGGGCCGAGGTCGCCGGCCACTTCCAGATCACCGATCCGCGGACCCTCAACGAGCTCTCGCCCTACCACGTGTGGACGTGCGACTACGCGGAGAAGCGCCTCAGCTGGAAGCGCCGTCACCCGCTGCACGTGCTGCTCCTGCGCACCTACCGCATCCCCCGCCCGGTCACCGTCAAGGTCCGCGACGAGTTCGGCGGCTGCAAGTCGTGGCTCGAGATCACGCGTGACCTGCCCTTCGAGGGCACCCCGGTCCTCGCCGACGGCGAGTTCGCCGCGGTCTCGGAGACCATCGCCGGCATCTGCGACGCCCGGGTCCCCGAGCTCGTCTGAGTGCTCGCGCCGGGTCCTCGCCGTCCGGGCGGGGACCGCGCGTCTTCCATGAGCTGGGTCGAGACCGAGTCGCCGAGCTTCCTCGCGCGCCACGTCACCGCCGACGACGAGGACCTCGTCGCGCTGCTCGAGCTGCTCGAGGACACGCGCACGTACCTGGCCGGCGCACTCGGGGCCGTCCCGGAGGAGCCGATCGAGGTCGTCGTCCACCCCTCGCGGGCGCAGCTCTACGCCGCCCAGCCGCAGCTCGCCCTCGCAGTGCGGTTGACCGCGCCCGCCGCCCGCCGGTACCTCACCGGCTGGGCGAACACCGGGACGCTGCACCTGCTCGCACCGCGCCTGCTGCGGGCCTCACGGGTGCCCGGCTCACGCGAGATGGCGATGCGCGCTCCCGCGGCCCTGTACGCCCGTGTGGCGCTCGCCCGGGTCAACCCCCGGCTGCCGCCTCCACTCCGCTTCCGCTCCCGCGGGAGCCTGGGCCGCTGGGCCTGGCTGGCCGCCGGCGCGGCGCAGTGGCTCGGCGGCCAGACCGAGTACGCCCGCCCGGCGATCAACCGGCGCCTGAAGGAGGGCGGTCGCCCGTCGTTCCCGCCGGGGATCCGCGACGCGGTCCTGCTCGGCGGCTCGGTCATCGACCTGATCGCACAGGAAGAGGGCGAACAGGCTGCGCTCGACTTCGTCACGAGCGCCGGGCACGGGGATCCGGCTCGGGAGCTCGTGCACGCGTTCCGGGGCCGCGGGATGGTGCACATCGAGGGGACCTGGCGGGCCCACGTCGCGCGGCTGGCCGGCCAGGCCTGAACCCGGTCCCCCACGCGTCGCGCGGCGGATGCGCGCGACCTTCTGCAGGCTGAGCAACCAGAACGTGACTCGATCCGCCGGCGAGTACCGCCGACGGGCAACGCGACACCGTCAGCGCACGTTCGGGAGCCGCACGTGCATGTGACCGTCGTGGTTCTCGAGGGCCTGCACGTTGCTCGGTCCGCGCAGCCCGGTGCGGGGGCCGACGAAGACGAACTCGGCACCCGCCGCCACGAACGCGTCCACGAGGGCCTGGGCGAGCGGGCGGTTGATCTCGCCCACGCGGCCGATGCCGATCTCCCTGCGGTCCCTCCGTGGGTAGGCGATGTCGACGTCGAGGCCGTTCTGATGGGAGGCGTGGCCGAGCCCGCCGTACTCGGGGCCGAAGCGGCCACCCTGTGGGAGCGAGAGGTCGCTGACGACGACGCGCGGCGCGCCCGGGTGCGCCCGCCGGTAGTCCGCCGCGACGGTGAGGATCGTCCGCACCAGCCGGTCGGTGCCGACGCGGCGCCAGTCGCGGTTCGGGGTGGCCTGCAGCACCGCGTCCCAGGTCGTCACGTCCGACCCCTCGGCGGGGAAGAGCACGCCGTCGGCCAGGCGGCCCCGGTTCGGGCGGCCGAGCGCCCGGGACGGCCGGACGGGGGCCGGAACCCGGACCACCGGCGGTTTCTTCGGCCTCACACGGCGGGCGGCAGGTACCGGCGCCGCGAGGATCGGCGGTGCAGCGACGCGTGGCGCGACCGGCAGCGCTCCCACCGCAGGCCCCGTCGGTCCGGCGAGGACGGGTGGGGTGTCCTCGCCGTCGATCGAGGAGCGCACGGCCGAGGCGACCGCCGCGGTGAACGCGCCGAGCACGAGCACCGCCACCAGGCCGCCCAGGAGCCTCCGCAGCGTCACGTGAAGGCCTTGGCCAGGAGGATCGAGGCGGGCACGATCGAGAGCATCGCCAGCGCGATCGAGAGCCCGACCGCCATCGTGCGGGTCGAGCGCGTGGCCCGGCGTGCGCCGGGATCTTCCTCGCCGTCGGCGACCGCGCGCTCCCCCGCTGCGTCGTGCTCCGCCTCGACCTCGGCGAGGACCTCGCGCGCCGCCTCCTCCCCCGACTGCGGGACGAAGACGTCGCGCGGTCCTGAGAAGAGCATGTCGGGCACGTCGAAGCCGGCGGAGCGCTTGAACATCGACGGGATGCCGTGCTCGAGCAGGAGGCCGCTGATCAGCTCGGCCTCGGCCTGATGGCGCCCGACCGCCACGCGCCGGAGCGGCCCCTCGCTGTACTGCTTCTTGATCTTCCTCGCGCGCTGCTGACGCTCGGTGGCCGCGGAGACGGGCCCCACGTCGGCGAAGACGAGCGGCATGCCACAGGCGGCGCAGAAGCGCTCGCCGGGCGGAGCGTCCTGCCCGCAGCCGGGGCAGACGAGCGGGGCGCTGCTCACTCGACCGGCACCTGGGTCACGACCCCGCCGTCGATCAGGAAGCTGCGGACGTCCGGCGGGTCGGTCCGGGTGCCGACGATCAGCCACTCGGTGCCGGGCCAGCCGGAGGCGAAGTTGATGTCGGTCTGCGAGGGGACGGGGTCCGATCGCGTGTGCGAGTGGTAGATCATGCCGAGCGTCGCACCGCCGTCCTCGATCTCGCTCAGCAACCGGTGGAGCGCCATTCCGTCGACCTCGAACCGGAACGGGCTGGCGGCGAGGTTCTCGAGGGGGTGGACGGCCTCGGCGACGCCGTCCCGAACGGCGATCACGCCACAGCATTCGTCGGGCGCGTCGCGCACCGCATGGGCGACGACGGCGTCGAGCAGGTCCGGGGCGATCCGCATCCCCGGAAGGTAGCTCCGCGGGCTATTCGTTGCGACCGGCGACGAGCTCGTCGTCGTCCTTCGCGTTCCCGGCGATGCCGTCCTTGAACTCACGCATGCCCTTGCCGATCGAGCGGCCGGCGTCGGGCAGCTTCTTCGGGCCGATGACGATCAGCGCGATCACGAGGATGATGATCAGTTCCATGGGGCCAAGACTGGGCATATGAGTTCCTTCGCGTGGGAGGCGGTCAGCGGATCAGTGCCCGGTTCGTCTACCACCAAACCGTCGAGTCGAGATTCGCGACCTCGTCGACGGGGAGCGTGTAGACGCCGGAGGAGAGGTACTTCCAGCCGTCGTCGCAGACGATGAAGACGACGTTGCCCTCGTCCATCTCCCCTGCGATGCGGTGAGCGACGCGGGCGATCGCGCCCGAGGAGACCCCGGCGAAGAGACCCTCCTCGTCGAGCAGCTTGCGGGTCCAGACGATCGCGTCGCGGTTCGTGACGAAGATCTTCCGGTCCAGCAGCGAGAGGTCGATGATCGGCGGGATGAACCCGTCGTCGAGCGAGCGCAGGCCCTGTACGGGCTCGCCCTGCATCGGCTCGGCGGCGACGATCGTGACCTGGTCGCCGAGTTCCTCCTTGAAGCGGCGGGCGCAGCCCATGAGGGTGCCACCGGTGCCCAGGCCGGCCACGAAGGCGTCGACCTGGCCGTCGAGCTCCCGGAGGACCTCGACCGCGGTGCCGTTGTAGTGCGCGAGCGGGTTGGCCTCGTTGCCGTACTGGTAGGGCATGTAGTACGAAGCGTCCTGGGCGGCCATCTCGACGGCCATCGCGACCGCGCCGTTGGAGCCCTGGTTGCCGGGCGAGTAGACGATCTCGGCGCCGTACATCTTGAGCAGCTGGGTGCGCTCGGGCGTGACGTTGTCCGGCATCACGACCTTGAGCTTGTAGCCCTTGCGCGCGCAGATCATCGCCAGGGAGATCCCCGTGTTCCCGGAGGTCGGCTCGAGGATCGTCTGCCCTGGGCGGATCAGCCCGTTCTCCTCGGCGTGCTCGATCAGCGACCGCGCGACACGGTCCTTGATCGAGCCGGTCGGGTTGGCCGACTCGAGCTTGGCCCAGATGCGCACGCCGGGTTTCGGCGAGAGGCGCTTGAGCTCGACGAGCGGCGTGTTGCCGATCGCCTGCACCAGGTCGGTGTAGCGCCCGCCACAGGGG
>JACDAP010000018.1 GCA_013695395.1 Solirubrobacterales bacterium | reverse complement strand
CCCGGGTCGGCGTCACCGGCCTGCCCTCCGACGACGCGGTGCTCGACTCGATCGTCTCCGGCGCAGGCGGCGACCCCGAGAAGGTCCGACGCACCACGATCGGCTTCAACGCCGTCGGCGCGTTGCTCGCCGGCAAGGTCGACGCGGCGACGGCCTTCTGGAACGTGGAGGGCGTCGCGCTGAAGCAGAAGCGGCCGAGGATCAGGGAGTTCCGGGTCGACGACTTCGGCGCCCCCCGCTACCCCGAGCTCGTGCTCGCGGTCCGCCCGGAGACGATCCAGGACTCTCCCGACCTCGTGCAGGCGGCCGTGACCGCGCTGCGCCGCGGCTACCGCGAGGTGATGCTCGGGCCCGAGGAGGCGGTCGGGGTCATGGTCGACCGCGTGGACGGGCTGGAGCGCGAGACGATCCAGGCGCAGCTCGACGCGGTCCTCCCCGCGTTCGTGGCCGGCGGGATCGACTTCGGCCATTTCGACCTGCCGTCGCTCATGCGGTGGGCGGGCTGGGAGCAGCGCTTCGGCATCACGAAGGAGCCGCCCGACGTGGACCGGATGTTCGACCCGTCCTTCGCCGAGCAGGGCGTCATCTCGGGCTAGGAGGCTGGCCGGGGTCGTGGCTACTGGTTGCGGAGCTTCAGGTACTCCTGCCGGACCGACTCGGGCCGGTTCGGCATGTACTGCGTCTCGAAGCGGCCGACGCGCACCTCGCGGACGACGATCTCGCCGTCGATGCCGGCGTCGTCGAGCAGCTTCAGCGTGCCGTGCGTCGCCTGGGAGCTCGCCGCGTGGCCGAAGCGGTGGGCGATCAGGATGCGCCAGTGCCAGTCGTGCTTGGAGTACGGCTGCGCGTTGACCTGGGTCAGGAAGGTCGCCGCGTCGATGTAGCGCTCCTCGTCGAAGATCCGCAGGTCGAGCTCGAGGTCGGTCCAGTCGTCGGGCAGCGAGGCGACGATCTCCGCGTAGGTCTCGGCGAGGGCCATGCCGGGAGCGTACCCGCCCGCCTCCGGAACTCGCCGGGTGGCGGCTGTTCGTCGTCCCGACGCTCGGTGACGACCTCGCTACCGTCGTGGGATGGCCTCCGGACCTGAGTCTGCGCACGCCGTGCTCACCACCGCCTGCGGCCTGGTGGACCGCTCTGCCCGCGGCAAGCTCGCCCTCACCGGTGAGGAGGCGGCCGGCCTCTTGACCGGCCAGGTGACCAACGACATCGAGGCGCTGGCCGACGGTCACGGCTGTTACGCGGCGCTGCTGACCAACAAGGGGAAGATGCTCGGCGACCTCCGCGTCCTGCGGATCGGCGGCGAGGCCCCCGAGCTCCACCTCGACTGCGAGCGGGCCTGCTTGCAGGCCCTCTTCGACCAGCTCCGGCGGGCCGGCATCGGCTGGCAGGCCGAGCTCCACAAGCGGACCGTCCAGGAGGGGCTCTTCTCGCTGCTCGGTCCGAACGCCCGGCGGGTCGCGGGCGTCGACGAGCTGCCCCGGGAGGAGCACGCGCATGCCGCCGTGGAGCTCGCGGGCGCTCCCGCCCGGGCGGTCGCCACCGATCTCGGCGTCGACGTCATCTGCCGCGCCGAGGACGCCGAGCTCGTCGAGGCGGCACTGATCGAGGCGGGCGCCGAGCCCGTGCCCGAGGCGGCCGCCGACGTCCTCCGCGTCGCCACCGGACGCCCCCGCTACGGCGTCGATCTCGACGACTCGGTCATCCCCCAGGAGGCCGGGCTCAACGAGCGCGCGGTCAGCTTCACGAAGGGCTGCTACGTCGGCCAGGAGACGGTCGCCCGGCTCCACTGGCGGGGCAAGCCGAACCGCCACCTGCGCGGCGTCCGCCTCGACGGGCCCGCCGGGGAGGGCACGCCGCTCGTCTCCGCGGCAGGTAAGGCGGTCGGCGCGCTCTCCTCCGTGGTCGAGCATCCCGAGCTCGGCTGGATCGCGCTGGCCATCGTGCGCCGCGAGATCGAGCCCGGGGTCGAGGTGACGCTCGGGGATGCGGACGGGGACATCCCGGCGGCACCGCGCGCCACCGTCGTCGCGCTCCCGTTCGCCTGACCGGCGGGCCACCGCCCGTTGCTGAGCGCGGATACACGCCCGAAGGGTGGACGTCAGTCCGCACTCACCACCCCGCCCCGATGCTGAGCGCGGATGCGCGCCCGAAGGGTGGACGTCAGTCCGCACTCACCGTCCCGACGGCGACGGCCGCGCCGCCGCCGCGCAGCACCCGGTCGTGGAAGCGGGCGATCCGGTCGGGGCCGGGCCGCGGGTCGAGCGGGAGTTCCCGAGGCTCCTCGCGGAGGATCCAGCCGGTCGCGATCCGCGCGCAGGCGACCTCGGCCGCGGTCAGCGACGGGACCTCCCCCGGGCGTGGCAGCTGCGCGAGCGCCCGAACGGTGCGATCGACCAGCTGCTCGGGCCCGTCCACCTCACCCCAGTCGACGACGCGACCCCCGACGAGAAAGACGGCGTCGGCCCGCGCACCGTCCGGGTGCTCGGCGAGCACGAGCCGCGGCCGGACGTGGGTGGCCTCGACCGCCGCACCCAACCGTTCGAGCAGCTCACGCAGCCGGATGCCGCGGCGCCGAAGCCACGTCGCCCGCTCGAACGCTCTCGCGCCCGCCGCGGCCCGCATCTCCTGCTCGACGTGCGCGAGCAGCGGTCGGCCCGCCCCACCGCCGCCGATCAGCGCGAGTGCCTGGTCGAGCCGTCCCCGATAGGCGTTCGGGTCGAGGTCCTGCAGGCACGGGGAGAGGCAGCGGCCCATCTGGCCGTACGCGCTCGGCCAGCTGCGCCGCGGCAGCGTGCGCCCGCAGTGCCGCAGGCCGAAGAGCGAGTTCAGCTGCTCCACCAGCTCGAGCGCGGCGTGCTTGCTGCGCAGCGGGCCGACGTTGACGGCCCGCCCCGCGGCGGGCTCGCCCGCGACCTCGAGGATCGGGAAGGGGATGTCGAGGCGGCAGCGCAGCCAGACCCCGCCGTCGCCGGGGCGCAGCCGGTCGTTGCCCGGCGGCTTCAGCTCGCCGACGCGCCGGTGCTCGAGCAGCAGCGCCCCGAGCTCGGAGGCCGTGGTCTCGTACTCGACGCTCTCGGCTTGGAGCACCCAGCCCGAATCCGGTGAGCTCGGGGCGAAGTGCGCACGCGCCCGTGCTCGCACGTCCACCGACTTGCCCACGTAGAGCGGTTGGCCGGCCGCGTTGCGGAAGACGTAGATGCCGGGTTCGCGCGGCAGGTGGGAGGTGTCGAGCGCCCGCCGCCGGACGCCCCGCAGGCGCCCTCCCCCGTCCGTCGCGCGCGGGCGGGGGAGGCGGGGCCGCGC
>JACDAP010000632.1 GCA_013695395.1 Solirubrobacterales bacterium | reverse complement strand
GTCGACATGGACGCCCGGCAGGCTCAGGCAGCCCTCCTCCATCCACTCGTCCTCACGGGAGGACCATTCGACCTCGGGGTTCACGAGGACGCCGAGCGGCCCGCCGCTGACGACCCGGTAGACGAGCACGCGATGGGAGATACCGACCTGCGGGGCAGCGAGACCGACGCCGAGGGCGTCATCCATGAGGCGGCCCATCCGGCGGATCTCCTCGCGGAGCTCGTCGTCGAAGCGGGAGATCGTCATCGCCTTGGTCTTCAGGACGGGGTCGCCGAAGCGGCGTACGAGCTTGAGGGCGGCGTCCCGGCGGGCGGCGACCTCAGGCGGCAGTGTGTGCGCGCGCGGTACCTCCTCGACGGGCGCATCGGTCATCTCGGCCTGGTCGCTCATGCCTGCCCCAGGCTACTGAGGGTCAACGTCCACGGCGAACGCGGCGCCCCGGTGCTCGCGCGCGCCGCTGACCTCCTCGACGGCGGCACGCACCGCCTCGATCGCCTGGCGGCGCTCGGTCGCCTTGACGACGACCTGCGCCCGCTCGCGGCCCCGCAGGCGGAAGAGGCTCGCGGGGCCCAGGACGGACTGGCCCTCCAGCCGGTCCCGGACGGCCTGCGCCGCGGCGTGGGCGGGCGCGACCTCCTCGGCGGAGCAGACGACCCGGATGAGGGTGGCGAACGGCGGGTAGCGGAGCGTCTCCCGCCGGCCGAGCTCGGCCGCGAGAAAGCCCTCGGCGTCGTGGGCGGCGGCGAACGTGATGGCCTCCGCCCCGGGGACGAGCGTCTGCACCATCACGCGACCTCCGGCGCGCGAGCGGCCCGCGCGGCCGGCCAGCTGAGCGACCAGGGCGAACGTGCGCTCCTCCGCCCGGAAGTCGGGGAACCGGAGCGTGGCGTCCGCGTCGACGACGATCGCGAGATCGACGTCGGGGAAGTCGTGGCCCTTGGCGACCATCTGGGTGCCGACCAGGATGCCGCCGGGGGCACGGCCGAAGGCGCCCAGCACCTGCGCGGCGTGGCTGACGTCCGCGTCCAGGCGGAAGACCTGCGTGCCGCCGGGCAGGGAGCCGACGAGGTCATCGGCGAGGCGCTCGGTCCCGGTGCCGTGGCGGGCGATCGAGACGCTCCCGCAGTCGGGGCAGCTGCCGGGAACGGGCTCCCGGTGGCCGCAGTGGTGGCAGCTGACCGCCCGCTCGGCCCGGTGCAGGACGAGCGTGACGTCGCAGTTCGGGCACTCCCAGGCCCGGCCGCAGCTCTGGCAGGTGAGGAAGTTCGACCAGCCGCGCCGGTTCAGCAGCACGATCGCCTTGCGGGCGGCGCTCAGCGCGGCGTGGACGCGGGGGTGCAGCGCCCGGGGCGCGCGTCGCATGTCGACGATCTCGACCGGCGGGAGGCCCTGGCCGTCGACCCGCTCGGGCAGCCGGATCCGGCGGAGCGCCCGGAAGGACTCGGGACGCGGGGTGGCCGACCCTGCGACCAGGACCGCGCCGGACTGCCGGGTCCGGAAGGCGGCGACGCCGCGGGCGTCGTAGCGCGGATCGCCCTCGTGCTTGTAGGAGCCGTCGTGCTCCTCGTCGACCACGATCAGGCCCAGGTCCTCCACCGGGGCGAAGACGGCCGAACGGGGACCGACGCAGATGCGCGCCTCCCCGCGGCGCAGGCGCAGCCACTCGTCGTGCCGCTCGCCCGACCCGAGGCGGGAGTGCAAAACGGCGACCGTGTCCCCGAAGCGGGCCACGAAGCGGGCGACGATCTGAGGGGTCAGCCCGATCTCCGGGACGAGCACGATCACCGATCGGCCCTGGGCGAGAGTGTGGGCCGCCGCCTGGAGGTAGACCTCGGTCTTCCCCGAGCCCGTCACCCCGTGGAGCAGCAGCTCCTCCCCGGGGGCCGCTGCGGTGATCGCCGCCACCGCCGCCTGCTGATCCGGTGTGAGCGGGGGTGCGGGCCGTTCCGCGCCGACCGGCAGGTGCACGGGAGCCCGCCGGACCACCCGGGGCGCGATCTGCACGAGTCCGCGGGACTCCAGGCGCCGGAGGGCCGCGG
>JACDAP010000575.1 GCA_013695395.1 Solirubrobacterales bacterium | reverse complement strand
CGCCTGGGCCTCGCGCAAGACGGGCAAGCCCGTCAAGTGGATCGAGACCCGCTCGGAGCACATGGCCAGCTGCCACCACGGTCGCGACCAGGTCGCGACCGTGCGACTCGGAGCCAAGTCCGACGGCACGCTGACCGCGCTGCACGCCGACATCCTCGCGGACATGGGCGCCTACCTCATGCTGCTCACGCCGACGATCCCGGCGCTCGGCGCGTTCGTGATGGGCGGCGTCTACAAGATCCCGGCGATCACCACGGACATCACGGGCGTCTTCACGAACAAGGTCGCCACGGACGCCATCCGCGGCGCCGGCCGGCCCGAGGCCACGCACATGATCGAGGTGGTCATGGACCAGCTGGCCGACGAGCTCGGGATGGACCGGCTCGAGCTGCGCCGGAAGAACTTCATCCCGCACGATGCGTTCCCCTTCGAGACCGCCCTCGGCATCGTCTACGACTCCGGCAACTACGAGGCCTCGCTCGCGAAGCTGCTCGAGCACATCGATCCGGCCGAGGTCGAGGCGCAGAAGGAGGAGCTCGCCGCGCAGGGGATCCGGCGCGGCATCGGCTTCTCCACCTACACCGAGATCTGCGGCCTCGCACCCTCGCGGGTCACCGGCCCGGCGGGCTTCGGCCTGCAGACGGGCCTGTGGGAGTCGGCGATCGTCCGCGTGACGGTCACCGGCGCGGTCACCGTTTACACCGGGACCTCGCCGCACGGGCAGGGCCACGAGACGACGATGGCCCAGGTGGTCGCCGACAAGCTCGGGGTCGATCCCCAGCAGGTGGAGATCCTCCACGGCGACACCGCGACCGGCGCGATGGGGCTCGGCACCTACGGCTCCCGCACCACCGCGGTGGGCACCGAATCGATCGCGCGCGCGGCCGACAAGGTCGCGACCAAGGCGAAGGCGATCGTCGCCCACGCCCTGGAGGCCGCACCCGAGGACATCGAGGTGGCCGACGGGATGTTCTCCGTGAAGGGCTCGCCCGAGAAGGGCATGAGCCTCGCCGACATCTCCGGCCTCGCGCACGTTCGCCCGGAGCTGCTGCCCGAGGACATGACCCCGGGGCTCGACGAGACGAGCTTCTACGACCCGAACAACTTCGTCTTCCCGTTCGGCGCGCACGCCTGCGTGGTCGACGTGGAGGAGGACACCGGGAAGGTCAGGGTCGTCCGCTACGTCGCGGTCGACGACTGCGGGCCTGCGATCAACCCGATGCTGATCGACGGCCAGGTGCACGGCGGGATCGCCCAGGCGATCGGCCAGGCCCTCTACGAACACGTCATGTACGACGAGGACGGCCAGCTCGCGACCGGCACGTTCGTCGATTACGCCCTGCCCACGGCAGCCGAGCTGCCGAGCTTCGAGACCGACCGCACGGAGACCCCGTCTCCGGTGAACTCGCTCGGGGTCAAGGGCATCGGGGAGGCGGGCACGATCGCCGCCTCCCCCGCCGTCCTCAACGCCGTCGTCGACGCGCTCAGGCCGCTCGGCGTCAGCTACCTGAACATGCCGCTCACGCCCGAACGGGTGTGGACGGCGATCACCGAAGGGAGCCAGGCATGATCCCCGCCGCGTTCGACTACACCTCGCCGGAGACGCTGCAGGAGGCGATCGCTGCGCGCAAGGAGGGCGGGGAGGACGCGAAGTTCCTCGCCGGAGGCCACTCGCTGCTGCCACTCATGAAGCTCCGTCTCGCAGCGCCGACGCTGCTCGTGGACTTGCGCAAGGTTCCGGGCCTCGGCGGCGTGCAGCGGGAGAACGGCCACTGGAAGATCGGGGCGATGACCAACCACGTCGTGCTGCAGGACGACGAGGGGCTCGGGGCGATCGCTGCGGTCGCCGCGGGGATCGCCGACCAGCAGGTGCGCAACCGCGGCACGATCGGCGGCTCGCTCGCCCACGGTGACCCGGCCTCGGACCTGACCACGGCGTTCCTGGCCTACGAGGGCTCGCTCACCGCGACCGGGCCGGACGGCCCGCGCGAGATCGCCGCCACGGAGTTCTTCTCCGACTACATGACGACGACGCTCGGGGAGGACGAGATCATCACCGAGGTCCGCATGCCGCGGATGGAGGGCTTCGGGTGGGGCTATGAGAAGTTCACCCGGCGCGCGGAGGACTGGGCGATGGTCGGCGTGATCGCCCTGGTGAAGAAGGCCGCGGACGGCTCGTGCGAGGACGTGCGGATCGCGATGACGAACATGGGCTCGACCCCGCTGCGGGCGTCGGCGGCGGAGGAGGCGCTTCGCGGGAGCGCCTTGGACGCGGGCGCGATCGCCGAGGCCGCGGGCCACGCGGCGGACGGGACCGACCCGCCCGCCGACCGCAACGCGTCGGAGGCCTACAAGCGCCACCTCGCGACCGTGATGACCCGGCGGGCGCTGACGAAGGCCTGCGCCTAGGGATGGAGAGCATCGAGACGGTCGGCGAGGCCCTGGCCACCCAGGGGTACCTCGCCGACCGGGAGCTCGCCACCGCGGTCTTCCTCGCCGGTGCCGTC
>JACDAP010000521.1 GCA_013695395.1 Solirubrobacterales bacterium | reverse complement strand
GCGCGGCGCAGCTCGCTCGGTGGCGTGTCGAGCGGCGGGATCGGCCGGTGGAGGACGACCACGCGCACGTCGGCGCCTGCGTCGCGCGCGGCGAGCGCCTGGCGGTGGGCCCAGATGCCGAGGACGGGGTCGTGGGCGCGCGGGTAGAACTCCGCGACGACGCAGACTCTCACGCGGGTGTGGCGGGGCCGCTCATTCAGCCTGAAGTGTGACGCGCGGCGCGGCGGCGTTCCACGGGGGTCGGCATCGGTAGGGGTGTGAGTTCCTCGTCTCCCATATCGAGACGAGGAACTCACACCCCCCAGCGGAATGCGAGGCCTGGGGCGCCGGGCGCCGCACGCGCGTGGCCGGACTACTCGTAGACGACGAGGTCCGGGCGCGGCTGCAGGGCCATCACGGCGGCGGGACGCATGCGGTTCGTGTCCTCGCGGAAGAAGACCTTGAAGCCGTCGTGGGCGCCCTTGGGGGTCGCGGCGGTGAAGTCCTTGTACTTTGAGATCTTCGCCGCGGGCAGGCCGAACCCGTCGACGTTGAAGACCGTCGCGAGGCCCTTGCGGAGCTTCACCTGTCGCTTGTTCTTGATCATGTCGTTCGTGAACTGGTGAATCACGAAGAGCTTCTCGGGCAGATTGCGCTCCTTGACGAGCGCGGCCAGGTCGATCGAGACGTTGTTGACCTCCTCGGCGGTGACCGAGCCGATCACCTTGCCCGGCACCTGCCCGGGCTGGATCCGCCACTCGGGGTCGAGGGCGAGCCCGACGTCGGGCTTGACGAGCCACTTCTTGAGGCGACGGACCTCCTCGGGGAAGGTCGCGATACCGGGCTGGACGTCGAGCAGCAGGAGCGAGCCGGACTTCCGCGCGGCGCGGTAGTACTTGTCGATCGTCTTCTCCGGGACCTGGATGCGGTACTTGCCGTCGTCCCCGGGGGCGGCGGCGGCGACGGTCGTGATCAGCTCGAGGCAGGGGAGGACCGGGCGGCTCTTGCGCTCGTAGCTCTTGGCGACCTTCTTGAGCTTGGCCGCGGCCTGGTCGGGGGTGCCGATGCCGAGCGCGCCGAGCTCCTCGTCGGCCGGGTTGCCGTAGAAGGCCACGACCCGGCGGTCGGGGAAGATCCGGCGGCCGCCGCCGGGGAGCTCGGTCGGCTTCGGGCGGGCGTCGGGCTTCTCCTCGTCCTTGGCTTCTTCGCGCCCGGTCGCGGTCGCGGTGCTCGTCGACTCACCGCCGCCGAAGACCACTCCCGCCACGCGCACGAGGGCGAAGCCGAGCAGGAGCAGCACCGCCACGCCACTCAGGCGGCGGAGCAGGAGGGTCTGTGCGGAGGGGCGCGCGGGGGGTCGGCGGCGACGAGATGTGGGCTCCATAAGCACGGGACATATGCCCGGACGCAGCATCGTGACGCCCCGGGGGCGGGAATACCAGCCCGAAGCGATCTCGCCGAACCGGGAGAATGGAGTTCGTGTACGACGGGCAACTCCTCTTCGCGCTCGGCGCCATGCTCGTCTTCGCCCTCCTGGCCAGCCAGCTGGCGGGGCGCCTACGCGTGCCCGGCCTGCTGCTCGTGCTCTCGCTGGGGATGCTCCTGGGCAGCGAGGTCACGGGCCTCATCGACTTCAACGACTACGACCTCGCGCGCGACGTCGGCGTGGTCGCGCTCGCCCTGATCCTCTTCGAGGGCGGCCTCGCCTCGGGCTGGTCGCCGATCCGGCGCGTGCTGCGTCCGGTCCTCGGCCTGGCCACCGTCGGCACGCTCGTCACCGCGCTCATCACCGGCGCGGGCGCGGCCCTGATCCTCGACCTCAGCCTGCTCCAGGGCTTCCTGCTCGGCTCGATCCTCGCCTCCACCGACGGCGCCGCGGTCTTCTCCATCCTCCGCGGATCGACGCTGCGCCAGCGCCTGGCCCACACGCTGGAGGGCGAGGCGGGGATGAACGACCCGGTCGCCATCCTGCTCGTCCTGGGGTTCATCGAGTGGATCGAGCGCGACGACTACGGGGTGCTGAACCTGGCGGGCGAGTTCGTCTTCGAGATGGGGATCGGCGCCGCGGTCGGCGTCGCCGTCGGCCAGGGCGCCGCGTGGGCGCTGCGGAACGTGTCGCTCTCCACCGCTGGGCTCTACCC
>JACDAP010000477.1 GCA_013695395.1 Solirubrobacterales bacterium | reverse complement strand
GGTGCTCACGCCGAGCGGGCCGAGGACCGCGCGGCCGTCGAGCGCCATCACCGGAACCTCCGTCTCGATCGCGGTGATGGTGAGCGCGTCCGCGAGCAGCCCGTGCGATTCGAAGCGTCCCTGCATGAGCCGGCCGCGGAGCGCCTCCTCGACCGGGAGGAGGTCGACATCTGGGTCCAGGCCCACCTGGCGGAAGAAGACGCGATGGGCGGCCACGACGGGCCGGGTCCGCAGCTGCGTGATGGCGGTGCCGTTGAAGTAGCGCTCGAGATCCCCCATCCGGCGCTTGAGCAGCTTGCTGTCGCGCGGCCCGGCGAGCTCGACCGTGAGGTGCAGGAGCCCCAGCGTCGGGAAGTCCGCGCGGACGTCCTCGCTGACCCAGCCCTCCTCCGGGAACCCCTCCATCGGCCGATCCTACGGATCAGCTCGGGCGCTCACTGCTCTCAGCAGGCGCTCCGTCAGCTGCCGCCGTAGGGCGCGTCGGCGAGCGGCGGCAGGCGGTCCCCCGACGCGGGCGTCCCCTTGGCCACGGTGCCCGGCGCGGGGAGCGCGTTGCTGCCGCGCGTGTCCAAGCCGCCGGAGAGCTGCTCGAGGAGCTTGTTGACCTCGGGCGACAGGTTCCCGGCGAAGCCCGAGCGGGAGATCGGCAGCAGGATGCGGGCGACCTTCCCGACGCTGTCCTCGAAGTCGGTGGCGGCGCCGACGGTCGCGAACCAGCCCGGCAGCTCGCGCCAGTACGGCTCGAGGTAGGCGACGAACGGGTTCAGCTGGCGCAACGACTCGCTGTACGGGCCGATCGCGGCGCTCGTGGCCTTGCTGAAGGGCACGAGCCGCTCGAACGTCGGCTGGGAGACCTCGGAGAAGCGCTGCAGCTTGGCGAGCGCCCTGCGGCCGGCGCGGGCACCAGGCAGCAGATCCTCGACCGCCGGCACGAGATCGTCGGCGGCGAGGCGCACGTCCCGGAGCACCGGGGTCGCGGAGGTCGAGAACCGGTTCAGCCGGTCCGCCGAGGATCGCGCCTGGCGCAGGAACTGCGGCAGCGCGTCGAGGGTCGCCTTGAGGTCCTCGTCGCGGGCGGCGATCGCCTCGGCCTCGGCCTTCGAGGAGACCGTGAACGAGCGGATCGCCTCCTTCCGCTCGCCGAGTGCACGCGAGACCGTGCCGAGCGAGTCGACGAGGCGCGCGACGTGGCTGCGCTGGCCAGCCAGCGTGCGCGCCAGGTCGCTGGTGTCCTCGACGACACCCACCGAGGACTCGAAGGTCCGGTTGAGGTCACGGCCGCCCTCACCCTCCAGGCCTCCGCCGATGCCCTTGAGCGCCCGCTGCAGGTTGCGGCGCCGATCCTCATCGAGGATCGAGAAGACGTCGTCGTTCTGCGTGGCCTCGAGCTCTCGCGAGACCGGCAGCACGCCACCGCTCATCACCTTGCCGCTCTTCGGGTCGCCCGGCTCGAGATCGACGTAGTTCTCTTCTGCAACGCTCTTGGCGCGCACCTGCACGGTCGCGTTGCGGTAGACGGGCCCATACTCGGGATCGAGCTGGAGCTTCAGCGCGGTCACGCGCCCCTTCTCGCGGACTTCGGTGACCCGGCCGATCTTGACCCCGGCCTGGCGGACGTCGGCGGCCACCGCGAGCGCGATGGCGTCGCGCACGTCCGCCTCGACGACGTAGCGCTCGCCCTGCGGAATCACATCGGTACCGACCCGGCTGAGCAGGAAGACGGCGGCACCAAGGCAGGTGATCGCGAAGACGAGCAGCCCGAGCGACCTGAGATGGACCGGTTTGATCATCCCAGGCCTCCTGGGGTGCAGCTCGGCGCCGCGGTCTGGTTGTCGTCGTTGACGAGCCCGCCGGCGGAGCTGGCCCCCACCACGGTCTGGCCGCGAAGGATCACCGAGTTGGCGTCGGCGAACTTCCCGAGCGAGATCGTGTTGGCGAAGAACTTGTCGAGCGCGCGCTCGCACGGCCCGATGAGCCGCGTGATCCGGTCGAGTCGCGCGGGCACGGGCGTGAGGGCCTGGAAGGAGGAGCGCAGCCCGCGTGCGGTCGGCCGCAGCGCGTCGAGGAGCGTGTCGAGCTGCGGAAGCGGCTTGCGCAGCTGCGCGATCGAGGGTCGTGCCTGCACGCTGAAGCGCCGGAGCTCGTCGAGCCCCTCCGGGAGTGCGTCGGCCACCGGTCGGAACTCGTCGAACGCCGGATCGAGCTCGTCGGCCGCACGTCGGACCTTCTTGAACGTCGTGTCGAGCTGGCGCATCGTCGGCGGGAGCTCGTCGACCAGCGAGCGGATCGCCGCCTCCGAGGCCCCGAGCTCGCCGAGCGACGCCGCACCGCTCTTCACGAGTCGGCGCAGCTCGACGTCGCGGCGGCCGAGCTCCTCGGTCATCAGGCGGAAGTTGTGGATGAGCCGTGACGTCTGCGTGCGCCGTTCCGCGGTCTCCTGCGTGATCCGTCGGGCGGCGCGGAGGAACGGGGTGAGCTCCACCAGCGACTGACGGAACTGCGGGCCACGATCGCCGAGACCGGCGCCCGCCTCGTCGATCGTCTGCTCGAGGCGGTCACGGGTGTCGACGTTGAAGACGTCGAGGACCTTGCCGACGTTCACGGCGACCTGCGTCCGCTCGGCCGGCAGGATCTCGTCCTGGCCGAGCTCGCCCGCCGCGGGCGTGCCGCGCTTCTCGATGTTGATGAACAGGTCGTTGAGTGGGGTCTCCGGGCGCAGGCGCAGGCGGGCGTCCCGGTAGAGCGGGGCGCGGTCGCCGTCGATGGCGAGCGTCACGATCGCCTTGCCCCCCTCGAGGTCGACCGCGTCGATGCGCCCGACGTCGATGCCGGCCAGGCGGACCGACTGCTTCTTGGCGACGACACCCGCGGCATCGTCGACCTCCACGCGGACCTTGTAGGTGTCGCTCCAGGGAAGCCCGACGCCGATGTTCGAGAGGATGATCCCGGCGGCCGTCAGCGACGCGACGATCAGCAGGACGAGCCAGATCGAGGGCCGCGCCGCCCGGCGCAGCTCGAGCATCAGGCGCTCACGGTCGATGCCGCGGCTGCTGCCGGACGCGCTCATCGCTTCGCCTTCCCGACGAGGCCCTGGGTGAGGACGGAGGCGATCCGCGTGCACTGGCCGTCCTGGGCGGGGGTCGCGGTCATGCGGCAGCTCCGGGCCATGTTCGAGCGGGCGAGGGTGATGACGCTGTTGGTGCCGATGAGCGTCGAGAGGTGGAGGCGATACCCCTCGCTGTCGTACTCGGCCGCTGCCATGTTGAGGACCGAGAACGTGGGGCCGATCGAGGCGAAGTTCTGCAGGCGGGTGCTGTCGTCGCGCTCGGCCAGGAACGGGAGGGTCTCGTCGTTGAGACGGTCGATCGTCGGCTCGAGCCCCTTGATGATCGGGATGCCGGCGTCGCTGACGGCGGTGAGGTCTGAGAAGGTCGGCTGGGCGCTCTGCAGCACGGGACGCACCTGGCGGAGCAGGAGGTCGGCCTCACGCAGCGCGGGCCGTGTCGCATCGCTGGTCGCCTTGATGCGCTGCACGCCGGGCCGCAGGTCCTGCACGAGCGGATCGAGGTGGTCGAGCGTGCCGCGCAGGCGCCGCATCGTCGTCCGCGTCTCGTCCAGGGTGCCGGGTGAGAGCTCCAGGAAGTCGCCGAGCGGGCCCCGCCGGTCGGCGGTCGCCCCCAGCGTGCGCCGAGCACCGGTGACGAGCCCCTGCAGCGACCCGACATCGCTGCCGAGCGCCTCGACGGTGGTGGCCGTCGCGGCGACGACCTTGCGGAGGTCCCCGGACTCCGTGCCGCGGACGGGAGCAAGGCCGCGGCGGACGGTGTCGAGCTTCGGGAGCGCGCGGATCGCCTGCCCGGCCGACTTCGGGTCGCCGAAGCCTTCCGCCAGCCCGCGCAGCGCGTCGCGTTGCGCCGCCTCGGTGTCACCGTTGTAGATGCGCAGCACATCGTCGAGCTCGGTCTGGTTGATGGTCCGGCTCGTCGGGATCGTGCCATCGCCGAGCTCGGGCTCGCGAGGCGAGCCGGGGTCGAGGTCGACATACATGCTGCCGCCGAGGACCGTCCGCCAGCGGATCGCGGCCTTCGCGTCGCGGCGCACGCTCACGGTCTCGTCGGTGATCCGCACCTCGACCCGAGAGCTCTGCCTCGGATCGCCGCCGCCGTCGATCGTGTCTACGCGGCCGACCTCCACCCCGTGCACCCGCACCGGCGTGCGATCGTTGACCTGGTTGGCGGCCTTGAACTCGAAAGCGGCCGGGTAGCCGGGCTTGCCGTTGATCAGCGGGATGTTGTGGGTCACGGCGCTGAACACGACCAGCGTCGCGAGGGTGAGCAGGATCGCGCCGGTCCGCAGCGGGTGCTCCCGCACGCGGGAGGGTGCGGGGTCGGTGATGTTGCGCAGGCGCTCGGTGAGACGGCTCATGGGAAGCGCTCCCCGCGTGCGGTGCACGCGGCCGGGTATGCGTTGCGGCCCACGGCGAGCTCGGGGCTGGGCGAGTCCGCCAGCAGCGTCTGGCTGTCGGCCGGCGGAACGGCAAGGACGCGGAAGGAGTTCTGGTTGGACCCGAGGCCGTCGATCGACGCGTCCAGGTCGGAGAGCGGATCGCCACCGGCGGGCACGCCGAAGGCCAGCGCGGAGCGCCAGTTCGAGGCCCAGCTGAGGACGTCACAGCCCCGGGTGCCGAACGCCCGCAGCGGCCGCAGCTGGTTGGCGATGAACGTCCGGCTCGGGGTGATCACGGGGTCCACGGTGTCGAGCAGCTTCAGCGTCGGCGGGACCGAGTCGCCCACGGCGTCGAGGAGGGGGCGGGTCCGGTCGAGAGCGGGTGCTCCCTCGCGCAGGAGCGCGGTGGTCTCGCGGAGTGCCGCCGGCGCCGGCTTGGTCAGGCGGCTCGTGGCGCGCGCCAGCGCGGCGGTCTCGTCGAGGAGCGGCCGCGTGCGGTCGAGCCCGTTGCGGAGGGCCGTGAGCGCGGACGGCGCGGTCTCGAGGATGTCTTGCACGCTCGTGCGTCGGTCGGCGAACGCCTCGAGCGCCTCGGCCTGGGGGCGGAACCCGGCGGCGACCTGCTCACGCACCGGCTCGTACGCCTCGGCGAGCATCTCCAGCGAGGGGAACAGCCGCTCGGCGGCGCCACGCCGAGCGAGGATCGCGCTCGAGATCGACACCGCGTCCTTCAGGAGCGGAGGCGCCTTCGGGATCACGTTGTTGAGGTCCTCCCCACGGCCGAGGAAGCCACGACCGAGTCCGGAGACGGTGTCCCGGAGGTCGGCGCGGGTGGCGGCGGGGAAGCCGGTGAGCAGCTCGGGCGTGTCGACCGCGGCCGAGGTCTGCCGGGCGGGCAGCACCTCGTTGTTCTTCAGCGGGCGTCCGGCGGCGCCGGGGGTGATGGCGACGTACTTGGCGCCGACCGGATTCTTGAGCCGGATCCGCGCCGTGCTGTCGGAGCGGATCGTCGTGTCGGGATCGAGTTGCAGCTCGAGCTCGGAGATCCCATCGCGGCTCGTGATCTTCACGACCTGGCCGACGCGCCGGCCGGAGACCGCGACCGAGGAGAGCAGGCGCAGATCGGCCGAGTCCGCGAACTCGGCCTTCACGGTGAGGTACCCGGCGCCCGGGACCCCGCGGGGGGCGACGGCGGCCAGGTAGCAGAGAGCGCCGAGCGCGAGCGCCGCGGCGAACGCCGCGATCAGGATCGTGGGACGGGAGGCGACGTGCTTGGCGCGACGGTCGAAGGCGGCCATCAGGGCCCCAGGAGGTAGTCGAGGAGGTCACCGGTCGCCGACGGCGAGGCGGGCCGCTGCGTCGGCTTGGGCAGAAGCGCGTCCACCGTCTTGCCGAGGTCGCCGGGCAGGATGTCGGTGAGCTGCGGGACCAGCCCTCGCGGCTTCTCCGGCGTGGCGGCGGGGACGGGCGCGGCGGGCGTCTGCGGCGAGGCGTTCGGAGTCGGCTCCGGGCGCAGGGCGGGGGGCTCGTCGCCACGCCGAGCGCGTCGCTTCCGCTCGGCGGGTGTCTGCAGGAGCGCGGCGAAGATGTCGCTACCGGTCGTCGCGCCGAAGCGGAAGATGCGGCTGGAGGCGTCGCGGCCCTGCGTCGAGCGCGCCCACCCCTCCATCACGCCGAAGAGATCCGGTGTGCCCTTCGCGAGGGTGTCGGTGAAGGGTCCCAGCGCGCTGTCTGAGTAGGAGGCGAGCTCGAGCGCGAGCGGGCGGATGCGCTGCACCGGGGCAGTGCCCTCGTCGGCGAGCTTCTGGAGCTTCGGGGCGACCTTCGCGACCGACTTCAGCGCCGGCACCGCGTCGTCGGTGAAGCTCGGCAGCTCATCCAGGGTCCGCTTGAGGAACGGCGCGGTGCGCCGCAGGCCCTGGGCCGCCGGGATGAGCGGGTCAGCGGCGCGGTCGAGCGAAACGAGCGTGCTGCGCGCGGAGCGGAGCGTCGCCGGGGCGCGTTGCACCGTCTCACGGAGCCCCGCACGGCGAGAAGCGAGCACGTCGAGCGTGTCGCCGGCTCCCGCTACGAGGCGGCCGAGCTGCTTGCGCTCCCGTGCCACGCTGGCCACGACGCGGTCGCTCCGCTCGACCAGGCGGCCGAGCGCCTCGTTGTCCCGCGAGAACGCGTCGAGCAGCTCACCGGTCTGGGCGAGCCCGGGCGGCAGAGCGTCGAGCACGTCACGGAGATCCTGTCCTCGGCCGACGAGCGCTGAGCCCTGCTCGGCGAGGAAGACCTGGAGGGCGGAGCGGGTGTCGACGTCGAGTGTGTCGATCACATCGTCGACGCGGACGGAGACCGCCGTGCGGCTCTCGGGGATCGTGGCGCCGTCACCCGCCGGCCTCCCCACGTCGCCTCGGGTCAGCTCGATGTACCGCTCGCCGAAGAAGCCGTCGGCCTGCACCAGCGCCTTGGCGTTCTGTCCGACCGGTGCCGCTCCCTCGTCGAGCCGCAGCTCGGCGATCGCGCGGTCCTGGCCGTCGAGCTCGAGCTTGGCGACCGTCCCCGCGGGCGCGCCGTCCACCCGCACGTTGGAGCCCTTGCGGAGCCCGCCACTGTCCTCGAGCACGACCCGGGTCATGTACCGGTCGTCGCCGCCACGGGCGACGAGGAAGATCGCGACCCCGGCGGCCAGCAGGACGCCCACGGCGATGCGCCGGGCGGTCATCGGCCCGCCCCTTCGGGATCCTTGGAGGGATCGAGCGACTCGGGGCCGGCGCCGCACTCGGGCAGGAACATCGGCTTGCCCGCGTTCAGGCCCGGAGGGCGCGGCATCGCGTACTTGAGCGCCGAGTTCTGGACCGCCTGCTGGGAGGTGTTCATGGTTCCCGGCGTGATCGCGGTGATCGCGGTCAGCGGGAAGCTCCGGGCGTAATGGCCCTCGTTGTCGAAGTTCTTCGTCATGCCGGTCCAGGTCGACAGGAAGCCGGCGACCTCCGGGGCGTAGGGCCGGATGCAGGCGAGCATCGGCGCCGCGGTGTCAAGGGCACGACCCAGCCGTGGCATCACCGGGGTGGCCGTGTCGAGCAGGCGGCGCACGCGCGGGGTCGAGGCGATTCCCGCGTCGAGCGTCTTAACCGCGAGCGGGGTGACCTCACGGAGGCTCGCGAGCGTCGTCCGGGTGGGCCGGGCGAGCTGTCGGAGCGCGGGGGCACCGACCTTCAGATCGCTGACCAGGCCGTCCAGTCCGTCGAGCGACGTGTCGAGCCGTGCCAGCGTCGTGTTGGTGGCGCGGAACGTCTCGGGCGCCTTCGCCAGCGCGACCTGTTGCGCGCGGGTGTGCGCGGCGAGTTCGTCGAAGGTGGAAGCCGCGTTGGTGATGAGGGCACGGAGCTCCCCCTCGCGCTCGGCCAGCGCGCTGACCGTCCGGTCGCCGGCGCTGGCGAGCGTGCGCAGCCGCTCCTCGTCGGCGCTGAGCTCCCGCGCGAGCGCCCCGGTCTCGTCGAGCCCGCCGGGCGCGGCCTTCACGCCCGCCTTGAGGTCCTTCTCGCGGCCCTCGAAGGTCTCGCCCAGCTCGTCGACGAGAGCGCCCGCGTCGTCCTTGGTCCGGCCCCGGAAGATGCGGTAGGCCTCGTCGAGCTCGAAGGCGGTCTCGCTGCGGTCACGGTCGATCAGCCCGTTCTCCGGGAGCGTGCCCCGACCCGCCGGGCCGGGGATGAGCTCGGTGTAACGGCCGAGGTAGGCGCTCGTGCTGCCCCACCGGCTTCGCGCCACGGTGCCCCGCGGCAGCGGCCACACGTCGTCGTCGGTGATCGCCAGCTCTACGATCGGCCGGCCGCCCTCGAGATCGATCGAGCGGATCTCGCCCACCGCCCGGCCGGCGACGCGGACCTCCTGGCCCGAGGTCATCTGGATCGCGTCGTCGAAGCTCGCGCGCAGCAGATGGTCATCGGTGCGATCGAAGAGGCCGAAGACGACGACGAACACCGCGGCGACTGCCGTGACCGTGACCGCCAGGACGATCTGGGGGGCGCGGCTGCTCATCCGCCGAAGGGGTAGTTGGCGCCCTCGCTGAAGAACACGAGGCTCCAGAAGGCCCCGATCAGATGGATCAGGATCAGGTTGACGATCATCGACCGTGCGACCGCGTTCCCCACCCCGACGGGACCGCCCCGTGTGGTCCACCCGTAGTACATGCCGACGCAGGCGATCGAGATGCCGATCGACATCGTCTTGATCATCGATATGGCGTTGTCGATGAGCCCCTGGCTCGACCAGTAGCCGTTGAAGTACCGCGAGCCCGTGAGCTCCCCGATCTGCACCACCGAGACGAGCCAGCCGCCGAGCAGCCCGGCGAGGATGCAGATGACGTAGACGAAGGGGACGTAGATGAGCACGGCCAGCAGCCGGGTGCCGACGACGTGGCGCATCGGATCCATGCCGACGGACTCCAGCGCGTCGATCTCGTCGCTGATCCGCATCGAGCCGATCTCGGCGACCAGGCCGCAGCCGACCTTCGCCGCGAAGATGTAGCCGAACATGTACGGGAAGAGCTCGCGGATGCCGCAGGGCACCTCGAAGAACCCGGTGAAGTCGGTGCCGCCGAGCGGCCGCGTGAGGTAGACGAAGAAGAGCGCGCACTCCCCGCCGATGATCATCACGAGGCCCAGCAGGATCAACGTGGTGCCGGTGATCAGCAGCGCGGTCTGTCGCAGCACCTCCGCCGTGTAGCGGAACGCACCCGGCGCATAGAAGAACGCCTTGGCCGCGAAGGAGGCGATCCTCCCGGCCTCGGCGACCGGCTCGAGGATCTTCGGGATCTCGCGCTCGCGCTTGGGCTTGGTCGTCCTGGTGGCCATCAGCGGAGCGTCTGCGCCTCGGGGAAGAGGCTCAGGTAGGTCGAGTTGAACGCGAAGTTCAGGACCCAGACGAGCACGAAGGAGAGGACGACGGCCGGGTTGACCGCGCGGCCGACCCCGAGCGACCCACCCGAGGCGTTCATCCCCTTGAAGCAGCAGACGATGCCCACGATGAACCCGACGGTCAGGGTCTTGATGAAGAAGATGTAGACGTCGATCGAGGCGAAGCTGTAGGCCGCCGCCTCGCGGAAGGCGCCCTCCTTGCCGTCGTACTGCAGGTAGGCGACCTGGACGGCGTAGTACTCGGCGACGATCACGACGAGCCCGAGCGCGGGCATCAGCAGCGTGATCGCGAGGACCCGCGGAACGACCATGCGGCGGATCGCGTCGACGCCCATGACCTCGAGCGCGCTCAGCTCGTCACGGATGCGGCGCGCCCCGAGGTCGGCGGTGATGGCGGTCCCGACCACGCCGGCCACGACCATGCCCGTCACCCAGACGGCCTGCTCGCGGATCGTCGCCGCACCGAGGATCGCGGCCACCCGGTTGATGTCGCCGAACGGCTCGACCAGAGCCGTGCCCTGGAGACCCGGAGCGCCGTAGCCGAAGCCCGCGGCGGAGACCGCGGCGGGGATCGAGCCGCGCTTGAAGAGCAGCCAGGACTGCTCGACGAACTCGCCGCGCCACACGTACGGCGGGGTCACGAGCGCGCGGAGCGTCGCGGCGGTGAAGACCAGCAGCGCCCAGGCGAGCGAGGCGCCCTTGATGAACGCCGGGTCCTGCTTGGGAAGCGGCGGAAGCTCGTCGAGCTCACGGCGCTCCGCCAGCTCAGCGGGCTCCTCGGATGGACGGTCGAGCAGCGCCACCCCTACTCCATCCCGAGCGGGCCGCTCGAATCGCCGGACAGGAACTGGCGGACGAAGGGGTTCTCGGAGTTGAACATCTGCTCGGCGTCGCCGGACTCGACGATGCGGCCCTTCCACAGCACCGCGATGTACTGCCCGAGGCGCCGGGCGGAAGCGATGTCGTGGGTGATCACGATGTACGTGCCGCCGTGCTCCTGGTGCACCTTGAGGATCAGGTCGCAGAGCAGCGCGGTGCGAACGGGGTCGAGGCCGGAGTCCGGCTCGTCGAACATGACGATCTTCGGCTCCATCACGAGCGCCCGCGCGAAGCCCGCGCGCTTCTTCATGCCCCCGGAGAGCTCGCTCGGCAT
>JACDAP010000445.1 GCA_013695395.1 Solirubrobacterales bacterium | reverse complement strand
GAGGCGCAGCGTGACGGTCCGCGGGCGGCCCGGGCCCAACCGCACGCTCCGGGCGATCGCCACCGGAACGCCGCGCCCCACCCGGGCGAGCACCCGTACCCGGGCGGTGCCGCGCGAGCGGAGCCGCACCTGCAGGCGCTGCTGCTGGACGGCGACCGCGGCCGACGGGGTGAGGGTCCGGACACTGGTTCGCGTCGGCGCGGCTGCCGCGGTCTCGGCGAGCAGCAGCACGGCGAGAAGCGCGGCGGCGATCCCCCAGAACGACAGGCGTGCGCGCATGCGTCGAGGCTAGCCACGGCGGGCGCGGCAGGCGCCGCCTCACAGCGCGCGCAGCAGGCGCTCCAGGTCGGACTCGTCGTTCCAGGCGCCGACCGACGCGCGCAGTCGATCGGAGCCCGGGAGGTTCCGCACCACGATGCCCGCCGCGGCCAGGCGCGTCGCGGCGGCCTCGGCGCCCTCCTGCTCCCAGGACACCAAGGTCGAGTCTCCCCGGGGCGTGACGGTGCGACCCATGCTGCGCAGCCGGGCCGCGAAGGTCTCGGCCAGGCCAACCGCGCGCTCCTGGACCGCGGACCAACCGGCCTCGGCCAGCACGTCGTGCGCGGCCGCCGCCGCCTCGAGCGCCTCGTTGGAGAGCGCGGGAGCGTCGAGGGCCCGGGCGTCCGGCCACGGCGTCGCATCGAGCCCGGCGCCGGGGGAGCTCAGGTTCAGGTAGGTCGGCGTGGCCACCGCCAGCCGTTCACGCCAATCCGGGTGGACCCACAGGAGCCCGGTCCCAACGGGGCCGCAGAGCCACTTCTGCCCGCCGGCGCAGTAGAAGGCGCAGCCGAGCTCGCGCACGGCGACCGGGATCGCGCCCGCGCCCTGGGCGCCGTCGAGCAGCACCGGGACGTCACGTCCGACCTCGGCGAGCTCCACGGGTGCAAGCGCCCCGGTGAACCACGAGACGTGGGAGCACGCCACGAGCCTGGTGCGGGAGGTGACGGCGCCGGCGATCTCCGCGAGCGGCACGGTCCGTACGTCGATGCCGAGCTGCGCCCCGGCAGCTGCGAGGGGGCCGAGCAGGCCGGGGTGCTCGTCGTCGGCCGTGAGCACCTCGTCGCCGCGGCCGAGGCCGAGCCCGCGGAGCACCTGCGCCATCCCGTCGCTGGTCGCCGTGGTGAGCGCGATCTCCTCCGGGCGCCCGCCGACCACGCCGGCGTATACCTCGCGCAGGCGCGCGCGAACGTCGAACATCTGATCGAAGTAGTCCTTGCCCCGGCCCTGCTCGGCGGCGCGCAGCCCGGAGTCGGCGGCGGCCCGGAGCGCGGCGGCGGGCAGCGGGCCGCAGGTGCCCGCGTTCAGGTAGGCGACGGACTCGAACACCGGGAACTGGGCGCGCAGCGCGGCGGGATCCATGCGCCGAAGCTACCTCGTCGCGCGAGTACGCTCCGGCCCATGCAGGTCACCCTCCCCGACGGCAACACCCTCGACCTGGAGCCCGGTGCCACCGGCCACGATGCGGCGCTGGCCATCGGGCCCGGCCTGGCCAGGGCCGCGCTGGCGATCAAGCAGCAGGGCGAGGTGCGCGACCTGAGCGCGCGGCTCGTCGACGGCGAGCCGATCGAGATCGTCACCGAGCGCTCCGGCCAGGACGCGCTCGACCTGATCCGCCACGATGCCGCCCACGTCTACGCCGCCGCGATGCTCGAGCTCTATCCCGGCGTGAAGATCTCGATCGGGCCGCCGATCGACGGCGGCTTCTACTACGACGTCGAGCTCCCCGGAGGTACGACGCTCACCGACGCGGACTTCGCGCGGATCGAGCAGCAGATGAAGCAGCACGTCAAGGCCGACGAGCAGTTCGTCCGCGAGGACGTCCCGGCCGCCGAGGCCCGCGCGCGCTACGCGGCCGAGGGGCAGGACTACAAGGTCGAGCTGATCGACGATCTCGTCAGGAACAGCGGCGTGGAGAACGTCTCGCTCTACACGAACGGCCCGTTCACCGACCTCTGCCGCGGCCCCCACGCGCCGTCGACCAAGCGGATCAAGGCGTTCAAGCTCCAGTCCGTCGCCGGGGCGTACTGGCGGGGCGATGCAACGCGGACCATGCTCACGCGTGTTTACGGGACCGCGTTCTTCTCAAAGGGGGACCTCGCGGAGCACCTTGAGCGGATCGAGGAGGCCAAGAAGCGCGACCACCGCAAGCTCGGCCCGCAGCTCGGGCTCTTCGAGTTCAGCCCCGTCGCCCAGGGCGCCGCCTTCTGGCTCCCGCGCGGCACCACGGTCTTCAACGAGCTGGTGAAGCTCAGCCGTGAGATGGGAGAGCCCCGGGGCTATCAGGAGGTCAAGACGCCGCAGCTCTACGACGCAGAGCTCTGGCAGACCTCCGGCCACTGGGGCAAGTACAAGGAGAACATGTTCCTCACCGAGGCCGAGGGCTCGGAGATGGCGCTCAAGCCGATGAACTGCCCGGGCCACGCCCAGCTGTTCAAGACCCAGCAGTGGTCCTACCGGGACCTGCCCGTCCGCTACTCCGAGCCGGGCCTGCTGCACCGCAACGAGCTCTCCGGTGCGCTCCACGGCCTGTTGCGCGTGCGGCACTTCGCCCAGGACGACGCACACGTCTTCTGCACCGAGGAGCAGGTCCCCGCCGAGGTCGCCGCCTGCCTCGAGTTCGCCTTCGCGACCTACGGCGTCTTCGGCTTCGAGAACATCACCGTCGAGCTCTCGACCCGGCCGGAGAACCGCATCGGGACCGACACGTTCTGGGACATGACCGAGGGCATCCTTCGCGACGTCCTCGAGGAGCAGGGCATCGACTACGTGGTCAACGAGGGCGACGGCGCCTTCTACGCGCCGAAGATCGACCTGCACTATGCCGACTCGCTCGGGCGCTCCTGGCAGCTCGGCACCGTCCAGCTCGACTACCACATGCCCGAGCGCTTCGGTTTGAGCTACATCGGCGCCGACAACGCCGAGCATCGCCCCGTGATGATCCACCGCGCGCTCATGGGGTCCTTGGAGCGCTTCATCGGGATACTCATCGAGGACACGGCGGGAGAGCTGCCGCTGTGGCTGAGCCCCGTGCAGGCGATCGTGCTGCCGATCTCCGACCGCCACGCCGAGGCGGCGCGCGCGGTCGTGAGC
>JACDAP010000371.1 GCA_013695395.1 Solirubrobacterales bacterium | reverse complement strand
GGCGTGGACCGCGGCCAGGCGGCGCTCCTGCTCGGCGAGGCCTCGCTCGATCTCCCGCGCCCGCTGCATGTAGCGCGGCATCGCCTCGCCGAGCAGGTAGCTCTCGACGGAGCGCTGACGCTGCAGCTGGCGTTCGGAGAGCGGCTTGCCGACACCGCTCTCGTCGATCAGGGAGCCCGCGACCACCTTCTCGGCGGGCGAGCGACGGTCCTCGTCCTTCACCGATCGCAGGGTACCCCGGGGCGGGCCGCATTCGAGGAACGTTCCGCTGAGCGAAAGGAACCTCGAACGCTGCCGGCCTTCGCCCGGTCCGGGCCTACGGGAAGGCGGGGATCGGGCCCTGCGGGGTGTGCACCTCGGGGCCGCGCTTCTCCACCTTCGGCGGCGCCACGTAGGCCGGCGCCTTCTTGCGGACCTTCCCGCCGGGGAAGGCGAGCCGCAGGATCGTCCGCTGCACCATGAGCCACTGCTTGCCGAACGGTCCCGTGTTGTACGGCAGCCCGTACTGCTCGCAGACCGCCTTCACCCGCGGGGCGATCTCCTGGTAGCGGGAGCTCGGCATGTCCGGGTAGAGGTGGTGCTCGACCTGGAAGGAGAGATTCCCGCTCATCAGGTGAAAGGTGTCCGAGCCCTCGATGTTCGCGGCGCCGAGCAGCTGGCGCACGTACCAGGCGCCCTGGCTCTCGTCCGCCGCCTCCTCCTCGGTGAAGGTGTAGGCCTGGTCGGGGAAGTGGCCGCAGAAGATGATCGCGTTGGACCAGACGTTGCGCACGAGGTTCGCCGTGAGGTTCGCCTGGAGGGTGCGCTTGAAGCCCTTGCGGCCCGAGAGCGCGGGGAAGGCGATGTAATCCTTGACGATCTGGCGCCGGCCCTTCTCGGCGATCCCCTTGAGATCCTCCCTGACCTCGCTGAGCGGCTTCTCGCCCTTCTTGATCGCCTCGAGGTCGAGGTCGTGCAGGGCCACGCCCCACTCGAAGGTCAGCATCAGGATCACGTTGATCAGCGGCTGGGCCAGGAAACGCGGCTCCCAGTCCTGCTTGGGGTCCACGCGCATGATCTCGTAGCCGACGTCCTTGTCCTTGCCGACCACGTTCGTGAACGTGTGGTGCAGGTAATTGTGGGAGTGCTTCCACGACGCGGACGTGCTCGCCGTGTCCCAGTCCCACGTGGAGGAGTGGATGTTCGGGTCGTTCATCCAGTCCCACTGGCCGTGGAGGATGTTGTGCCCGATCTCCATGTTCTCGAGGATCTTGGCCACGGAGAGCCCGGTGGTCCCGAGCAGCCAGGCCGGCGGGTAGCGGCTGGCCATCAGCACGATCCGCGAGAGCGCCGCGAGGCGACGGTGGAACGTGACCAGGTTGCGGATGTACTCGGCGTCGTGAGCGCCCAGGTCGGCGCGGACCTCGTCGCCGATCTTCTGGAACGCCTCGCCGATCTCGGCGACCTGCTCCGGCGTGAGCCGGTGGAGCGGGTGGTCGGAGTTCGGGTCGTGCATCGTGCTGCTGGGACGTGGAGCTTCAGCTGTGGCCATGTGGTTCTCCTCTGTGGTTTGAGCGGCGCGGATGCGCGCTACAACTCAATTTCGATCGCGCCCTCGGGCGCGTTGACGCAGATACGGATGGTCTGTCCCTCGCCGGCGGTCAGCTCGCCGGTCCGCAGGTCACGGACGTTCCCGGCGCGCAGCCTGCCGACGCAGGTGTGGCAGATACCCATGCGGCAACCGAAGGGCAACAAAGCCCCGGCCTCCTCGCCACCGGCCAGGATCGAGACGCCGACCTCGCAGGGGGCCTCCTTGTCCTGGACCAGGAAGGAGACCGTGCCGCCGGAGCCGACGTCGGCGCTGCCGTCGCCGATGACCGGTTGGAAGCGTTCGACGTGCAGGACGGTGTCCTCGCCGCCGTGCTCCAGGTAGTACTCCTCGAACGCGTCGATCATCTCGCGCGGGCCGGAGAGGAAGGTGTGGCGCTCGCGCCAGTCAGGGACCATCTCGTCGAGATCGGCGGCGGCGATCCGGCCGTCGGTGCCGGTGTTCCGCTCGATCAGCGTGTAGCCGGGGCGGCTGCCCTGGAGCTCGCGGAACATCTCGCCGAAGATGAACAGCTCCGGCGTGCGGCAGGAGTGGATGTGGACGATGTCGGCATCCGCGCCTTGCATGATGAGCTCGCGCTGCAGCGACATCACGGGGGTGATGCCGGACCCGGCCGAGATGCTGAGGATCTTCCCGGGCAGTGGGTCGGGCAGCCGGAACGTGCCCTCCACCGCGCCGAGGAAGACGAGCTGGCCGGGTTTGACCTGGTCGAGGAACCAGCGCGACATGCGCCCTTCGTCGACCCGTTTGATCGTGATCGAGAGCAGCCCGTCGGGGTGGCCGGGGTCGGACGTGATCGAGTAGGCGCGCCAGTGGCGCACGCCGTCGATCTCCGCCCCGATCCGGAGGTACTGGCCGGGGCGGTGCCCGTCCCAGTCGTGGCTCGGCTTGATGACCACCGTGGAGGCCTCGTCGGTCTCCTTCTTCACGCGGACGATCGTGCCGGTGGCCTCCTTCGTCGACCAGCGCGGGTCGAGCAGGCCCAGGTAGTCGTCGGGCAGCAGCGGCGTGGTGATTGCGCCGGCGATCTGCAACGCGCGCTTGCGCAGCATGGGAATCTTCGGGGTTGCTGCCTTCTCGACCATCGCTCTCCTTGGTTCGCGGCGTCTCTCCTCGCCGGTACCACCGACCGTACGACGGTTGAGAACGCTTGTCAACACGTGGTCAGCGTGAGTACGATCACGCACGTGCCCGCCCCGTCCCCCGAACTCCGCGAGGCCCGGCGCCGCGAGCTTGTCGCCGCCTGCCGGACGATCTTCGATTCCCGCGGGGTGGCCGAGGCGCCGGTCGAGGAGATCGCCCAGGCCGTCGGCATCGCGCGCGGCCTCATCTACCGCGAGTTCGCCACCAAGGAGGAGCTCGTCGTCCTGGTGGTCGCCGGGTATCTGGCCGAGCTCGCCGCGCTTCAGCAGGTCGGGCTCGACGCCTCGGAGGATCCGGTGGTGCAGCTCGAGCACCTCGTCCGTTCCTACACCGGGTTCTGCCGGCGCTACCCGGCGTTCCTCGACGGGCAGATCAACCTCATGCGCCGTCGAGCCGACGAGCTCGGCGCCGAGCTCTCCGAGGATGTCTGGGCCGCGCTCGGCGAGGCGATGGCCGGCTGCCTGAGCCCGCTGATCGAGGTCCTCCGGCGCGGTGCGCGGCGCGGCGACTTCAGCGTCGAGGACCCGGAGCTCACGGGGAACCTGCTCTGGACCCAGATGCTCGGCGCCATGCACCTCGCGCGGATCGGCGTGGGGGTCAGGCGCGACGCTTCCGGCGACCCGGCGCTCTTCGTCGCCGCGGGCGATCGGGTGGTCGCGGCCTGCGTGGCGGGCGCGCTGGCCAGCGTGCGGGCGTAGCGAAGCATCGCCCCAGGACGGCGCTCACCCGCGCGCCGGACCCGTTCGTCGCCTTGTGCCGCTCAGAGCGGCACAAAGCGCCACACCCCTGCGGCCGTCGGAGTTCCCGGACCGCGCGCCGACCGGTCCTTCGCGCCCGGGGCTACCCTCGAGACGTGGCCACCGCGCCAGCCCTCCGCCTCGTCTCCGCCTCCGACCTGAAGCGCCAGCGCGGATGGACGGAGACCCTCGTGAGTGCGCTCCTCGGCGCTCCCGACGCGCACGGGCCGAATCCCCACGGCTGGCGCGCGCCGATGCGCTTCTACCGCGAGGACCGGGTGCTCGCCGCCGAGACGGAGACCCCGTTCGCCCGGCGGCGCGGCCAGCTCTCCGGCCATCAGGCGTGGCGGCGGGAGCAGCCGACGCGGGCGCTGGACCCCGGCGAGATCGCCCACCTCGAGTGGCTCGACGACCCGTGGCGCCTCGCGCTCTTCCACGCGCCGAAGCGGCCGCGACGCCCGCGACGCCGCGG
>JACDAP010000347.1 GCA_013695395.1 Solirubrobacterales bacterium | reverse complement strand
GACGGCGAGTCCTTCGAGCTCGACCACGGCCATGTCGTGATCGCCGCGATCACCTCGTGCACGAACACCTCGAACCCCAGCGTGATGCTCGGCGCGGGCCTCGTCGCGCGCAACGCGGCGGCCAAGGGACTCACGCGCAAGCCGTGGGTGAAGACCTCGCTGGCCCCGGGCTCCAAGGTCGTCACCGAGTACCTCGAGCGCGCCGGGCTGACCGAGCCGCTGGAGGCGCTCGGCTTCCACCTCGTCGGCTACGGCTGCACGACCTGCATCGGGAACTCCGGCCCGCTCCAGGAGGAGATCACCGCGGCGATCAACGAGGGCGACCTCGCGGCGACGAGCGTGCTGTCCGGCAACCGGAACTTCGAGGGCCGCATCAACCCCGACGTGAAGATGAACTACCTGGCCTCGCCGCCGCTGGTGGTCGCCTACGCGCTGGCGGGCACGATGGACATCGATCTGCTGAACGACCCGCTCGGGCAGGACCAGGAGGGCGCCGACGTGTTCCTCAAGGACATCTGGCCGAGCACGGAGGAGATCGCCAGGACGGTCGAGGAGGCCGTGCAGAGCGACATGTTCCGCTCGAGCTACGCCGAGGTCTTCGACGGCGACGAGCGCTGGCAGGGCCTCCAGATCCCGACGGGCGACCTGTTCGCCTGGGATGACGCCTCCACCTACGTCGCCAACCCGCCGTACTTCGAGGGCATGACGAAGGAGCTCACCCGAATAGAAGACATCACCGGAGCCCGCGTGCTGGCCAAGCTCGGCGATTCGGTCACCACCGACCACATCTCGCCCGCGGGCGCGATCAAGAAGGACGGCCCGGCCGGGCTCTACCTCCAGGAGCGCGGCGTGGAGCCCCGGGAGTTCAACTCCTTCGGCGCGCGGCGCGGCCATCACGAGGTGATGATGCGCGGCACGTTCGCGAACATCCGCCTGCAGAACCTGCTCGAGGGACCGGGCGGATCGAAGATCCCGCAGGGCGGCAACACGGTCAAGGACGGCGAGGTCATGTCCATCTACGACGCGGCCATGGAGTACGCCGAAGAGGGCGCCCCGCTGGTCGTGCTCGGCGGCAAGGAGTACGGCTCGGGCTCCTCACGCGACTGGGCGGCCAAGGGCACGAACCTGCTGGGCGTCAAGGCGGTCATCGCTGAGTCCTTCGAGCGCATCCACCGCTCGAACCTCGTCGGTATGGGCGTGCTCCCGCTGATGTTCCCGGAGGGCGAATCCGCCGATTCCCTGGGGCTCTCCGGCACCGAGGAGTTCACGATCACCGGCTTCGCGGACACGCTCAACGACGGCGGGCTGCCGACCTCAGTGCAGGTCCAGGCCGGCGACGTGCGCTTCGAGGCGAAGGTCCGGATCGACACCCCGAAGGAGGCGGACTACTTCCGTCACGGGGGGATCCTGCTGTACGTCCTGCGGCAGCTCGCGGAGCAGCAGTAGCCGCTCCGAGCCCGCGGTCTCAGCGGTGATTGCGGGCTCCCAGGCGGTGGCCGGATGTGTCGCCGCCGCCACTGGGGGTAGCCTCCGAACCGCGGCAGCGCCCGATTATGTGGCGTTCTGCCCGGCGCACCTGCAAGGATGACGCCCTCTCGACCCAACGTAGGAGGAGTACACGACGTGAACAAGACTGAGCTGGCCCAGAACCTCGCCGAGAAGACCGGACTTGCCTCCGGCCAGGCGAAGGGTGCGGTCGACGGCTTCGCCGAGATCCTGTCCGAGACGCTCGCCCGTGGTGGCGAGGTCAACATCGCCGGCCTCGGCAAGTTCTCGGTAGTGGAGCGTGGTGCCCGTCAGGGCGTCAACCCCGCCACAGGCGAGAAGATCCAGATCAAGGCGAGCAAGGCCCCGAAGTTCACCGCCGCCAAGGCGTTGAAGGACACGGTCAACGGCCGCTAGAGGCCTCGCTTCGCCAGGTCGCACGCGTCTGAACGACGCGCGCGACCGGGCGGGGTCGCCTCGGCTCGCACGCGCGAGCCATCTCTGGCGCGGCTGATCGCCCGCCGGACACTACGATCGCCGGATGCCGCTTCCCGACGTCCTGCGTTCCCTCCTCGCCGCCCAGGGAACCTCGGGCTACGAGACCGAGCCCGCGTCGATCTGGCGGGAGGCCGCATCCGCCTTCGCCGACGTGCGTGTCGACGACATGGGCAACTCGTACGCGACCGTGAAGGGCACGGGCGACGGCCTCTCGCTCGGCATCATCGGCCACGTCGACGAGATCGGTTTGATCGTCACGCACATCGACGAGAAGGGCTTCCTCTACTTCGCCTCGGTCGGCGGCTGGGATCCGCAGATCCTCGTCGGCCAGCGCGTGACGCTCTCGACCCGAGACGGGCGCATCGCCGGCGTGATCGGCAAGAAGCCGATCCACCTCATCAAGCCCGACGAGCGCGAGAAGGGCACGAAGCTCAAGGAGCTCCACATCGACATCGGCGCCGCCGACGACGAGGAGGCCAAGGGGCTCGTGCGCATCGGCGACACCGCGGTGATCACGGGGGAGCCGGTGGAGCTGCTGGGCGAGCGCGCGATCTCCCGAGCGATGGACAACCGCCTGGGCGCCTTCATCGCCTACGAGGCGGCGCGGCTCGTGGCTGAGGCCGGCGGGTCGCCCGGCGACGTCGTCGGCGTCGCCGCCGTGCAGGAGGAGATCGGCCTCAACGGCGCGCGGGCCGCTGCGT
>JACDAP010000585.1 GCA_013695395.1 Solirubrobacterales bacterium | reverse complement strand
CCACCGCTCACGGGTGCCTGTGGACATTCACGAGCCACGGCCCGGGCCTCGACCTGGTCGCGCCCGGGGGCGGAAGCGACGCCCCGTTCCCCGGCGACGCGCGCTGCGATCCGGACGACGACACGCTCCCCGACATCACCCAGATCACGCTCCGAAACGACGGCGGCTTCGGCCCCTCCCGCGGCTACCGGGGGAGCTCGATGGCCGCCGCCCACGTGAGCGCCGCCGCCGCGCTCGTGATCGCGTCGCGCACGCTCGGACGCACCCCCTCACCCGCCGCCGTGGAGCGCCGTCTGGAGCGCACCGCGCGTGACCTCGGCGCCCCCGGGCCAGACACGCGCTACGGCCACGGCCTGCTCGACGCCGCCGCCGCCACCGCACCGTAGACCGGCAGACGAACGCCACGCGGTGCCGCGGGCGTGGGCCAAAGCCCCCAGCGCAACGGACGTTGTGCGGATTGACTTGCTGTGGGCGAGTCGATCCGCATAACGTCCCGGCGCCCGCCGGCCAAGGGCTCGCCACGCGGCTCGCCGAGGCGGACCACGGCAACCGGCAGGCGCTCAGGCCGTACGGATGATCAGCACGCTGCAAGGAGCGTGATGGGAGACCTTGTTCGGCACCGAGCCGAGCAGGAAGCGCTTGGCCCCCGTCATCCCCTTGTTGCCGACCACGATCAGGTCGGAACCCCGCTCCTCGGCCACGTCGAGGATCGCGTCGGCCGGGTCGCCCTGACGCGCGTGGGTCTCGACGGCGACGCCGGAGCCCTCCGCCTGTTCGGCGGCCTCGCGGAGCGTCGCCTCGACGTCCTCCCGGGCGTTGACCATCCACTGCATCTCCTCCGGGACGGTCTGGCGCTCCTCCCGCAGCCGTGCCCGGGAGACCGGCTCGAAGGCGGAGACGATCTCGAGCCGGGCGCCGAGCGAGCTCGCCAGATCGACGGCCTGCGCGACCGCACGGTGTGCGGTGTCGGACCCGTCGGTCCCCACCACGATCGAGGAGAACATGCCCGGACTCTACCCTGGGCAGAGCCCGTGATCGACATCCACTGCCACATCCTCCCCGGCATCGACGACGGGCCCGACAGCGAGGACGAGGCGTTCGCCCTGGCCCGTGCCGCGGTCGACGCCGGGACACTCGCCATCGTCGCCACGCCGCACGTCTCCTGGGACTATCCGGCCAACACGGCGGCCGTGATTGCCGACGGTGTCGCACGGCTCACCGCGGCCCTGGCCCGTGAGCAGATCCCGCTCCAGCTCTTCACCGGGGCCGAGGTCGCGATGACCCGGGCCACCGAGCTCTCCGACGAGGAGCTCGGCGCGCTCCGGCTGGGGGGACCGAACGGCACCCACCTGCTCGTCGAGTGCCCGCTCTCCCCGACCGCCGCCGGCTTCGAGGCCGTACTGGGCAACCTGCGGGCGCGCGGGAACGAGGTCGTCCTCGCCCACCCAGAGCGCTGCCCCGCCTTTCAGCGCGACCCGGCGGCGTACGAGCGGCTGATCGCCCAGGGGATGCTCGGCCAGGTCACCGCCGGCGCGCTCGTCGGCCGATTCGGCCGGACCGTCCAGGAGTTCGCGGAGCAGCTCGTGCGCGGGGGGCTCGCGCAGAACGTGGCCTCCGACGCGCACTCCGCCGCCCGTCGCCCCCCGACCATCGGGCCGGACCTCGTGACCGCGGGCTACGGCGAGCAGGCGGTCTGGCTCGCCCACGAGGTGCCGCACGCGATCCTCACCGGGAGCGTGGTCCCGCCGGCGCCGGCGATGCCGCCCGCGCCGAGTCGCGGGCTCAAGCGGCTCTTCGCGCGCTGAGCCGCAGCCCGCCGCATCGAGGGCACCTCGACGTCAGACGAGCTTGACGACCGCGATCACCATGCCCGCGAGCACGAAGACCACGATCAGGGCCTGGGTCCAGATCCAGAACGGACTCATCCTCAGATCCTACGACCCGCCGGATCACAGACCGTCGAGTCGCTCGACCGTCGCCGCCGCAGCTAGGCTCCGGCCGTGACTCAAGCGGATCGCCGCCCGGCTGAGGTGCGTCTGCTCCCCGCGGTGCGGGCCGAGGACCCCGATGCCCGGATGCTTGTGGTCGGCCGCGGGCTCGAGGCGCTCTCCGACCCGCCGGCGCCCGCGTGATCCTCGACGAGCTGCGCTCCGCCCGGCTGCTCTTCGGCGACGCGCTGGCCGCGGGCACCGTGACCGAGCGGGAGCTCGAGGCCGCGCCCGAGGTGGCCGACGCGGTCCGTGCACTGGCCGTCCCCTCCGCGCCGCTACGGGCCTGGCAGCGCGTGCAGACCAAGCGCGGGAGGCTCACCTACGAGGAGCACGCCGTCGCCCCGATGGTCGTGGCCCGGCGCGCGCTGCTCGGGGAGCAGGCGGCCGCGCCGCCGCGCTTCCTCGTGCGGGTGGACGGGTTCCCGCACGTCGAGGCCTGGGACGACCCCGAGCGCTACGGCACGCCCACCTTCGCCCGCTTCCGACAGGTGCTGCAGGAGGCTGGCGTCCCGTTCCTCGTCGCCGTGCTTCCCCGGGTCCCGAAGCGCTACGCGGACCCGAAGGAGGAGGCCTGGCGCGAGCACGACCCTTCCGAGCTGGCGATGCTGCAGGAGCTTCGCCGCGACCCCGATGTCGCCTTCGGGGTCCACGGCCTCGACCACCGCACGCGCAGCACGAACCCGCGCAAGCAGTCCGAGTGGGCCCGCCGTGCGCCGAAGCAGCTCGTCGGGCGCCTGGACGACGCCGACGCGGTCCTCCGCGCGCAGGGCCTCCCCACGGACGTGTTCGTCGCGCCCTTCGATCGCTTCGACGCCCACGACTGGCCGCTCTTCGCGCGCCGCTACGCGGTCGTGACCGGCGGCCCGGAGAGCATCGGCCGCATGGGGTTCCACCGCACCCCGCTGTGGCGCGGTGGCACCGTCCACCTTCCCTCCTACGCGCCGTTCTACGGCAAGGCGCGGGAGGTCCTGCCGGCGGTCGAGCGGGCCGTCGAGGAGCAGTCGGGCCTGTGGATCCCGATCGTGCTGCACGCCGGCTGGGAGGCCGACGCGGGCTGGAGCGACCTCGAGGCGCTCGCGGGCGCTCTGAGCGGGACCGCGGCGCGATGGAGCGGGTTCATGGACGCCGTGGCGGAGAGCAAGCGGACGGGGCGCAGCGATGAAGGTTCGTCCCGGTGATGATCGGTGCCGCGCGCAGCCCCTCGGCGACCCGGGGCGGCAAGCTCAGCCGCGCAGGGCGTTGTTGATCGCGCCGATCGCGGCACCGATGCTGTCCTGGGTGTCCTGCACGCTCGAAGAGAGCTCGGAGCGGACCGCGGCGCGCTCTTCCGGCGTCGCTCCGTCGAGCCGCTCCTCCGCCGCCTCGATGCTCGCCTTGTACTCGCCCACCACCGCGACCAGGCGTCCGTGCTCGTCCCGGACGGCCTCCGGCGGCGTGATCGCCCCGAGCTGGTCGGCGAAGCGCTGCGCGGCGCCCGAGAACTCGCCGAGCGTCTCGCGATCCTGCTTGAGCGTGCTGGTGGGGGCCAGGCGCTGGCGGACGTCACGGAAGCTGTCGGCGAAGCCGCGCTGCGCCGACTGGACCTGCTCGACGTAGGCGTTGGCGGCCTCGGTGTCATCGCCGCAGCCGCCGGAGGCCAGCGTGAGGAGCAGGAGCGCGAGAAGCGCGAGCGGTCGGAACTTCATGGCGCGGGACGCTACCGCCACACTGGCTGCCGTGACCCCACTGGGCCTCTACGTGCACGTCCCGTTCTGCGCCTCCCGTTGCGGCTACTGCGACTTCAACACGTACACGGCAGCCGAACTGCCCGGCGGCGGCGACCGGGCGGGCTTCGCGGCGGCGGCCGTGCTCGAGGTCGAGCAGGCGGCCCGCGCGCTCGGCGAGGCGCTGCGTCCCGTCTCCACCGTGTTCTTCGGCGGGGGGACCCCGACGCTCCTGCCGCCGGAGGATCTCGTGGCGGTGCTCTCCGCGATCCGGGAGCGCTTCGGCCTCGAGGCGGGCGCGGAGGTCAGCACCGAGGCGAACCCGGAATCGGTCGATCCCCGCGCGCTGGGGATCCTTCGGGCGGGCGGGTTCACGCGCCTCTCCGTCGGCATGCAGCACGCGGCGCCCCACGTGCTCGCCACCCTGGACCGGGAGCACACGCCGGGGCGCGCGGCCGCCGCCGTCGCCGAGGCGCGCGCGGAGGGCTTCGAGCAGGTCTCGCTCGACCTCATCTACGGGACGCCCGGGGAGCGCGCCGAGGACTGGGCGCTCACGCTCGAGACGGCGCTGGCCGCCGGCCCGGACCACGTGAGCGCGTACGGACTGGAGGTCGAGCCGGGAACCAAGCTCGCCGCACGGGTGCGCCGCGGGGAGCTTCCGACCCCCGACGGCGATGCGATGGCCGAGCGCCAGGCCGAGGCCGACGCCGCCTTCGCCGCCGCCGGGCTCGACTGGTACGAGGTCGCCAACCATGCCGCGTCGAAGGCCTCGCGCTGCGGGCACAACCTCGGCTACTGGCACTCGCACGACTGGTGGGGGATCGGACCCGGCGCCCACTCCCACCTGGCCGGGGAGCGCTGGTGGAACGTGAAGCACCCGTCGGCCTACGCGCGGCGCCTCGCCGAGGGCGCCTCCCCGCGGGCGGACGGGGAGACGCTCTCCGCCGAGACCCGCCGCTTCGAGCGGATCATGCTCGAGGTCCGCCTGGCCGAGGGCCTCGACCTCGCGCTGCTCTCCCCGGCGGGGCTGGCCGCGGCGCAGCGGCTCGC
>JACDAP010000290.1 GCA_013695395.1 Solirubrobacterales bacterium | reverse complement strand
TCAGGTACCGCGAGGCCGTACGGGGATAGGTGAGCGCCTTGTGCTCCTCGTAGCAGCGCTGGGCGGCGCCGAGCGTCCGCTTGGCCGAGAAGCCGTAGCGCGTGTTGGCCTCCCGCTGCAGCGAGGTGAGGTCGTAGAGCAGCGGCACGATCTCCGTGCGCTTGCGCTTCTCGAGCTTCGTGATCTCGCCCCGTTGGGCACGGACCGCCTCGACGACCAGTTGCGCGGCCTCGGCGCTGGCGATCCGGGGCTGGGCGCCCTCGTGGTAGCGGCCCTCGAAGCGGCGGTTGCCCTCGGCCTCGAACTTCGCGTCCACCAGCCAGTACGGCTCGGGGACGAAGGCGCGGATCTCCTCCTCACGGCGGGCGATGATCGCGAGGGTCGGCGTCTGCACCCGGCCGAGCGAGACGGCGCCGTCGAAGGAGGAGCGCAGGCGGATCGTCGCGGCGCGCGTGGCGTTCATGCCGACGATCCAGTCGGCTTCCGAGCGGGAGCGCGCGGCCTGCTCGAGCAGCGCGTACTCCTCGCCCTCACCGAGGTTCGCCAGGGCGTTGCGCATCGCGTCGGCGGTCATCGAGGAGAGCCACAGCCGCTTGACCGGCAGGCTCGCCTTGGCCTGCTCGTAGAGGTAGGCGAAGATCAGCTCGCCCTCACGGCCGGCGTCGCAGGCGTTGATCACGAGGTCGATGTCGTCTCGCTTGAGCAGCTGCCGGACGATCGTCATCTGCTTCTGCGAGCGCTCGTCGCGGACGGTCAGCTTGAACTTGGGCGGGACGATCGGCAGGTCGGCCATCCGCCACTTCTTGTACTTCTCGTCGTAGGTGTCCGGGTCGGCGAGCTGGACGAGGTGGCCGACCGCCCACGAGATGACGTGCTCGGGCCCCTCGAGCGAGCGCTCGGTCTTGTCCGTGGCTCCGGTCTTCTTCTGGAACGGGCCCGGCAGGACGCGGGCGAGGTCCTTCCCGACGGACGGCTTCTCGGCGATGACGAGGGTCTTGGCCATGAGCGGCGGAGCGTAGCGGGAACGCGCGCACCGGCCGACCGGCTGCTCGCCGCCGCCTCGTGTGGGAGCTCAGGGCGCGCAGGGCCCGCTGGAGACCGGTCGGAGGGGGCCCGCGAGCGCGTCGGCCACGACCTTGTTCGGCACGCCGTAGCCCGTCCGGCGCGCGCTCCCGCTGGCGGTGGCGAACACGGTGGCCACCACCCGTCCCCGGCCGTCGACCACCGGCCCGCCCGAGTTGCCGGGCCGCACGTTGGCGCGGAAGCTCGTGATCGCCCGACGCACCGGACCCCGCCCGTAGGCGTCCTGTGAGAGCACGGTGCGCGTGGAGGCCAGTCGCGCCGCGCGGACGTCGTAGGGCCCGTTGAGCGGGAAGCCGAGCACCGCCGCCTCGGTCCCCGACTCCGCCTCGTCGGCGAGCGGCAGCGGGCGGACACCCTGCAGGTTGCTGACGCGGAGGATCGCGAGGTCATTCTTCGGGTCGTAGAAGACCGGCTGGGCGTCGAACTTCGGCCCGTCCCCGCCGACCTGCACGGTGGTGTCCTCCTCCCCCGCGATCACGTGCGCGTTGGTGACCACGAGGCCGTCACCGGCCACGTACCCCGAGCCCTCGAGCCCCAGGCCGCAAGCGGTGCCGAGGATCCGCACGACGCTCCCGGCGGCCGCGGCGACCTCCGGGTCACGGGCGATCGCCGCCCGCGGTGGCGCGACGTCGGCCGCGGGCCCGTCCAGCGTCGGGAACGGATCGATCCGGGCCAGCGCGTTCAGGAGGCCGCCCGAGGGAGGCAGCGCCGCGTTCAGCCGCGACAGGATCTCCGAGCGCTGGATGTCCCCCCGCAGCTCCCGCGCCGACGGAGTCTGCAGCGCGACCGCGCCGGCCACCCAGGAGATCGCCAGCGCGAGCGCCGCCGCCAGTGCGGCGCCCAGCAGCCCGTCCACGCTCCGCGCGCCCGGAACCGCGAGGAAGCTCTGGCGCAGCGCGGTCGCGAACCCCTCGAAGGAGAGCGAGAAGATCACCCCGCCCAGGAACGCGCCCATCAGCCCGAAGATCGGTGCGTAGGGCGAGGAGGATCCCTCGGGCAAGAGGAGGGGCGCCGCGCGCGTGCCCAGGTAGGCGCCGGCGATGAACCCCGCGAGCGAGAGCGCCCCGACCACGAAGCCCTGACGGAAGCCGCCGGCGGCGAGGAGCACCGTGAAAGCGATGATGATCAGGTCGACGGTGGTCACGGACGGTCCTGGACGCTACCGCCTGCCCGGGGCGATGCCGCCGCCCGCCGAGGCTTACAGGCAACCGCACGGGGTAGGCTCGAAGCTCCGTGAGCCCGGACCAGCCCTCGGGGAAGCCTCCCCGACACACCGGCCCACGACGGCCCGGCCCCGGAGAGGCACCATCCCCCTCCCGAGGATCCGGTTCGCCCAGGCCAGGCCCCGTCCGGCCCGGCCCCGTGCGCCCCGGCCCCGCGCGCACGACGACCCGTCCGCGCCCCACCGCGCGGCCGACGCCCGACCAGTTCCGCACGCGCCGCCTCGTCTCCGTCGCCCTGCTCGCCGTCGCCCTGCTCGCCATCGCGGGCGCGTTCGTGACCTTCGGCGGCGGCGTGGACCGCGTCGCGATCGCCGAGCGCTACGCGGCCGCCTGGTCGCGAGGCGATTACAAGGCGATGTACTCAGAGCTCACCGGCGAGGCCGGCAACCGCGTGAGCGAAGCCCGCTTCACCGAGCTCCACCGCGAGCTCTTCACCACGGCGACCGGCGAGAAGCTCGGGGTCGGTGGCACCCCGGTCGAGCTGTCCGACACCGCCATCCGGGTCCCGATCGTGGTGCGCACCCGGATCTTCGGGCGGCTCACCGAGCAGGTCGACCTCCGGATCACCGACGACGGCGACGCCACCGGGATCGACTGGCGCCGCGAGCTCGCCTTCCCCGGCCTTGCGACGGGCGAGGAGCTCGGCCGCACCGTGAAGATGCCCCCGCGGGCCACGCTCAAGAGCCGTGACAACGTCACGCTGGCCGAGGGCGAGGCGCGGACGCCGGACCCCTCCGTGGCCGATATCGCCCCCAGCGTCGTCGGCCAGGTCGGGAAGGCCCCGCCCGAGCGTGCGGCCGAGCTCGCCGAGCGCGGCGTCCCGAAGGACACCCCGGTCGGGCTCTCCGGCCTCGAGCTCGCCCTCGACGAGCGGCTGCTCGGCACCCCCGGAGGCACGCTCACGGCTGGCGACCGCGTGCTCGCGGAGACCGAACCGGAGCAGGCCAGGGCAGTGCGCTCGACGATCTCCCCCGCGGTCGTGCGCGCGGCGGTCACGGGGCTCGGTGACCGGCTCGGCGGCGTCGTGGCGCTGGACCCGGTCTCCGGCGCGGTGCTCGGTTACGCCGGGATCGCCTTCTCCGGCCTGCAGCCGCCCGGCTCCACGTTCAAGATCCTCACCCTCACCGGGGCGCTCGAGGAGGGCATCGCCGGCGAGGGGTCGAGCTATCCGGTGGAGACCTTCGCGACCCTGGAGGGCGTCAAGCTCGAGAACGCCAACGGCGAGTCGTGCGGGGGCACGCTGGCCCGGAGCTTCGCGCTCTCCTGCAACTCGGTCTTCGCCCCGCTCGGGGCGGAGCTCGGCGCGGAAAAGCTCGTCGACGTCGCCAAGCGCTTCGGGTTCGACGGCCCGCCGCTGCTCCCGGGCGCAGCGGTCGCGACGATCCCCGAGGCCGGCGAGATCGGGGACGACCTCGCCGTCGGCTCCTCCGCGATCGGCCAGGGCAAGGTGCAGGCCACGGCGCTGCAGATGGCCGTGGTCGCCGCGACGATCGCCGACCGCGGCAGCCGGCCCCGGCTCACGCTCGACCTCGACGTCGCACGCAGGACCCCGAAGGCGCCGCTGACCAGGGTGACCACGCCCAAGGTCGCAGCCACCGTCGAGAAGTTCATGCGCGGCGTGGTCGACGACGGCACCGGCGCCGCGGCGGCCCTCCCCGGTGTCGAGGTGGCCGGGAAGACGGGCACGGCCGAGCTGAAGTCCACCCAGAGCTGTCAGGTCACACCGGCGGAGGGGGAAGGGGTGCCGTTCGACCCGGAGAGCTGCTCCTCGGGCTCGGACACGACCGACACCGACGCCTGGTTCGCCGCGTTCGCCCCGGCGGGCGAGGCGACCCCGCGCGTCGCGGTGGGGGTGCTCGTGGTGCAGGCCGGGACCGGCGGGGACACCGCCGCACCGATCGCCCGCGAGGTCCTGCGCGCGGGGCTCGATCGGGGCTGAGCGCCGACGCGGGCGCAGCAGCGCCCGTCGTTCGATCAGCTCAGCTCAGACGTCGAGGTCGACGCGCACGGCCTTGCGCGTGTCGCTCGGGTCCTTGATCGCCAGTTCGAGCGGGCGGTTGTCCAAGGACTCGAGCGGGATCTTGAAGAGCAGGAGCGAACCCTGGGTGCCGGAGTAGGCCTGCAGGTCCTCCTGGTTCGGGATGTATCCCCGGTTCGGGATGGTCTCCGGCTGGTAGGCGTAGACGCCCTCGCTGTCGATCGGCTCGAACTTGTTCCCGCGGGTGTCGTCGATCTCGAACTCCCGGGCCGAGGGGATGGGGCGGTCGTACTCGTTCTCCACGCGGATGAAGACGCCGAACCAGACGCTGCCCTTGGGCAGGAAGCGTTCGCTCTGATCGATCCCCCGGAAGTAGTCGCCGTCCTCAGGCAGCGCGGGGTTCAGCTGACGGGAGAGCTGGACCTGGTACTTGAGGCCGTTCAGATCGAGGTACAGGGCCTCGGACTCGGCGGGCTCGGAGGAGGAGGTGATGCTCTCCGCGCCACAGGCGGAGAGGCCGAGAGCGGCGACGGCGGTCAGCAGGGCGGCGGAGCGACGGAACATGAGCCGTGGATCCTACTTCGTGACGCCGCGGGCAGGCGCCGCGAAGTGGAAGCCCGTCGCGGGCTTGCGGGCGCCGCCGGCGATCGTGGCGCGCGGGCCCGCCTCACGCTCCCCCTCGAGCACGTCGCGGAGCACCTTCACGGTCTTGCGCCACTTGGCCTTGTGGAAGCGCTTGCCCTCGACCAGGCGATCGCTCGGAAGCTTCGGGACCTTCTCGAAGGAGACCGTCACCTTGGTTCCCCCGCCCGAGGCGGGCTCGAGCTCCCACTCGGTCAGCGTGCGGATGCGGTTGAACTTGCCGGTCCGGCCGACGAGCGTGATCCGCCGGGGAGCCTCGAGCTCGTGGATCGTCTGATCGACCCAGGGGAACTTCGTCCGGCGCTGCGCGAACGCGAAGCGCACCCCGGCACCGAGACCCACCGTGTCCTCGCGCGTGAGGTGCCAGTCCCGGGTGAAGTGACCCATGAACTCGGGATGGTTCGCGACGTCGGTGAGGTAGGCGAAGACCTCCTCCGGCGGGCGGGCGATGAGCACGTCGGCGGTGACGGGATCCACGCCGCGCAGCTTACGAGGTGCGCACCCGGGCCGGGTCGCCCCCGCAGTCACCGGGCGCGGCC
>JACDAP010000285.1 GCA_013695395.1 Solirubrobacterales bacterium | reverse complement strand
CGCCACCGCCTCCTCACGCGCCGCGACCAGCTCGGAGGCGTGGCCACGGGCCGTCTCGGCATCGGCCTCGACGTGGGCTCGAAGACGGGTGAGCTCGCGGCGTGCCCCGTTCAGCTCGCGTGCGAGGGCGACCGTGCGGTCGGCCCCGGGCGTCGGGTCGGGAGCGGGGAGCTCGAGCAGCAGCCCGCCGACTGCCAGGGCGAAGCCCGCGGTCTCGGCCGAGGCGGCCGGCACGATGAAGCTCGCGCGCAGGCGCTCCCCGTCCATCGTCGACTCGAGGGCGTCGTGCTCCTGCCGGCTCCTGCGTGTCCCCTCCACCAGCAGCCGCGGCGACGCGGAGCGAGGCGGAACGCCGAGGAGCAGGCCCTCGATCTCGAGCAGGACCGACGCGTCGGTCATCGGCGTGGCCGCAAAGCGCTCGAGCTCGAAGCTCGCGGACGCCGGGCTCACCGCTCGGGGGTCTCGGGCGTCGCGTCAACGGCCTGCGTGGCCTGCGTGTCGTCGGCCGCGGGGGCGAAGCGATCGAACGAGCTCGCCGTCTCGTCGGGCGCCGGCTCTGGCTCCCGCGTCGTCGCGAGTTCGGCGGGGTCGTCCGGCTGCTCCCCGCGGCGGTCCACCGCGGCGACCCGCTGACGCCGCTCGCGCCCCTGCACGTCCACGGTCACCGCGATCTCCGCGGAGGAGAGCGCCGCACCGCCGACCAGGCCGAACGCGCTCGCCAGGGCCAGCCAGGCGCCCACCTCGATGTCCGCTCCCTGCCCGGCGGGCGGCGCCTGGATCAGCTGGCTGGCGACGACCACCAGCGCGACACCCGCTGCGCCGACGAGCAGCCGGTCCTCCAGAGGACCGAACGCGGCGGCGACCGCGACGGCGGCCGCCGCGAGCAGCACGAGGTCGAGGATTTCGAAGGCGTCCCAGGCGGTCACCGCCGATCCCCCGACCCCGAACCAGTCGAGGAAGAGCGAGACGGCGAGCAACAGGGAGGCGGCGGCGACCAGCAGGGCCCCGGCGTCGAGCTTGCGATCCATGCCCCACATCTTCCCAAGACGGCTGGACCTCACGCTCCGCGCGCCCTGCGGACCTAGGCTCATCCGTCCAGGTCCGCGGCGAACCCCGCGACAGCGGCACGGCGAGCGGATACTGTCGCGGCCATGCGCTCCACCACTGTCGCTGTCATCTTCGCCACCGGCTTGGTGCTGGCGCTTCCGACGACCGTCGGTGCGGCGTCGAGCTCCGGCACCTACAAGGGCAAGGCGACCAGCCTCGACCGGGACTTCAGGTTCGGTTCGGTCAAGATGAAGGTCAGGGGGACGAAGGTGACGAGCCTCGTGATCAAGGCCGTCACGACGACGGGTTGCGGCAACTTCATGGACGTCGTGTTCGCCCCGTCGGACCCCGAGACGAAGATCATCCTCGGGTCGGCGAAGCTGAAGAACGGGCGGCTGATCGTCACCTACCGCCCCGTGGCGGACGTCGAGAGTCAGACGACGTCGATCAACGCACGGGTGAAGGGCGGGAAGGTCACCGGCACGTTCAAGTCCGGCGGGATCTGCAACAACGAGGGCCGCTTCACCGCCAAGCGCTGAAGCGAGCGTCAGCCCCGCTCGGGCCCCTGCTGACGCAGGAAGCGCTGGAACTCGCGGGCCAGGACGTCCCCGCTCGGCACGTCCGGGGAATCGGCCTCGGCCTCCTCCTCGATCGCGGCCGCCTCCAGGCGCTCCACGAAGGCCTGGACGTCCGGGTCCTGGGCGACGGCGGCGGAGACCTGGGTCTCGTAGCGGGCCGCGTCGGACTCGAGCTCCTGCGCGTCGACCGAGACGCCGACGAGCCCCTCGAGCTTGCGGACCAGCGCGAGCGCCGCCTTCGGGTTCGGCGCGGCGGCGACGTAGTGCGGGACGCTCGCCCAGAGGGAGGCACAGGGCAGCCCGGCGTCCTGGCAGGCGGTGATGATCGCGCCCGTGATACCGGTCGGGCCCTCGTAGTTCGAGCTCTGCAGGCCGAGCCGCTCCACGAGCGCCTCGTCCGAGGCGAAGCCGATCGTCGGGACCGGGCGCGTGTGCGGCGTGTCGGCCAGGAGGGAGCCGAGCGTGACGACCATCTGCACGCCGAGGGCCTCCGCCATGTCGACGATCTGCTGCATGAACGTCCGCCAGCGCATCGACGGCTCGGGCCCCTGGAGGAGGATGAGGTCGCGCGGCGCCCGCGGGACGCGGGCCGCGTAGATCTCCACCTCGGGCCACTCGATCTCGCGGCTCTGCCCCTTGGTCAGGCGGATCTGCGGTCGGGTGGCCTGGAAGTCGTAGAACTCCTCCGGGTCGATCCGGGCGAAACGCGTCGCGCCGAGGGAGGAGCCGACGAACTGGAGCGCCGCCGAGGCCGCGTCGCCGGCGTCGTTCCAGCCGGTGAAGGCGCAGACGAGGGCGGGGGCGCGAAGGCCGTCGGGGCGGCTTTCCCAGATCAGGGGCGGCATCGCTCCACGGTACTGAAGGCGCCTCGTCCGCCCCCGGGGCCATCATGGACGGGTGGCCGCCCCGCCCCCCAGCCCCCCGACGCGCCCGACCGTGGCGACGCTGCGGGCCGGCGAGCAGGTCGACACGGTCCTCGCCTGCCTGCGCAAGGACCGGCTGACCACCAAATCCGGGGCGCCGTACCTCACGCTCGAGCTGCGCGACCGCACCGGCACGCTCCCCGCACGTGTCTTCAAGGACGCCGACCGCCTGGCCGGGCGCTTCGAGCGCGGCCAGCTCGTCCGGGTGAAGGGGCGGGTGGAGCGCTTCCGCGAGGAGCTCCAGCTCGAGGTGGAGAACATCGTCACCGCGCCCGCCGACGGCGCCGACCCGCGCGAGTTCCTGCCCGTCGCCTACCGGGACCTCGACGAGCTGGACGGATTCCTCGAGCACCTGGCGGGCGAGGTCCACGACGCCGGCTACCGCGGGATGCTCGAGCGAATGCTGGGAGACGAGCAGCTACGCGCGGCCTGGCGTCTGGCGCCCTGTGCGACGCGACCGGGCCACCACGCCTACCTCGGGGGGCTGCTCGAGCACACCGTCGCCGTCGGGACGCTCGCGCTGGAGTGCTGCCAGCTGCACGTCAAGCTCAACTCCGATCTGCTGATCTGCGCCGCGCTCGTCCATGACCTGGGCAAGACGCGCGAGTACGTCTACGGGGCGGAGATCGAGCTTTCCGAGCCCGGGCGGCTGCTCGGTCACGTCGAGCTCGGCCTGCGCCTGATCGACGAGTACGCCGACGGGCTCGACGACGCCCGGCGGCTTCAGCTCTCCCACTGCGTCATCACCCACCACGGCGCCGACGCCGCGCCGCAGCGACGCTTCGCCCTCCCGGAGGCGCTTGCGCTCTTCCGACTCAATGCGCTGGACGCCGCGGTGAAGGGCGCCCTCGAGGGTGGGACGGGATGAGCGCGTTCGTGCACTCATCCGGGTGGTTCTTGCAAGCCTCACCGCCGCATGCCGCCCCGGAGCCACCCGACGGCCCCAAGCGCACGCGTATCGGCTTCCGGCGGCGTCCCACCGCTCCGGCGGAGCCCGTCAGGCCTCGCAGAGGAGGTCGTCCTCTCCGGTCCTCGATCCGCAGCTGATCGAGGACAAGACGCCGGCGCTCGGCGCCGTCCGGTTCACGACAAGTCCGCGCCGCTCGCCCAGCTCCCGTGGGCGCTCCACGCGGCGATGGCCGCCTGAACGCGCGCCCGCTGCTCAGGTCCGCACGAGCTGGGCCGCGACGAACAGCAGCAGCCCCGCGAAGCCGATCTCGATCGCCCGTTCGGGGACCGCGTTGACGGTCACCACGCCGGCCAGCGCGCCCGGGACGGCGAGTCCGCCGACGAGCAGGCCGTCGCGCAGCCGGAGGTTCCCGTAACGGTGCTGACGCGCCGCGCCGACGAGGGCGACCGGGATGATCGCCAGCAGCGAGGTCGCCTCGGCCTCCACCTGGGGCAGGTCGAGGAAGATCACGAGCGCGGGCACGAAGAGCGCGCCGCCGCCGATCCCGAGCAGCCCGGCCGCCATGCCCGCGACCACCCCGATGAGCGCCGCCTCGATCATCCGATCGCCAGCTTGACCGCGCTCAGCGTGAGCAGGCCGGCGAAGAGGAGGCGCACGGTGCGCGGGTCGATCCGCTGCTGGAGCCAGGTGCCGGCGAGCACGCCGCCGACCGCGGGGAGCCCGACGAGCAGGCCGTCGCCGAGCCGCACGTTGCCGTAGGCGCCCTGGGTCAGGGTCGCGGCCGTCGCGATGATCACGATCGCC
>JACDAP010000234.1 GCA_013695395.1 Solirubrobacterales bacterium | reverse complement strand
CGGTAGTAGTAGTCCTCGTAGGGCTTGAGCCCGGTGACGCGGGCCTTCACCGAGAAGCCCTTGAGCGGACTGGTCGGGATCTCCCGGCGAGCCACGACCTTGCGGAAGTCCTTGTCGCGCGCCACCTCGAGCTTGACCGTCCCGGCGCCCGAGACGTCGTCGATCGTGGTGAGCAGGGTGACCGCGTTCGGCTCTGGGTCGCCCGAGAGCACCCCGCTGGGGAAGCGCCCGTCGCGGTAGCGCCCGCGCTTCTTCGCGGCCATGGCGATCTCCCCGGCGACGACGTCCGGGATGAGGATCGTCGCGGCGGCGGCGCTGCCTGCGGTGGAGAGGAAGCGGCGGCGGGAGGTGTCCATGGGGCCGACCGTATACCGGCCGCACACCTCCGCGGTGGGGAACCGGTGCCCGCGGCATCGGACATCCGGCCAGCCGCCGTTGCACCGGTTAGAGGGGCACAACCGTGCAGGGCCGGCGAAAGGCCGCCGGCCGGTGTCTCCGGCTCAGCCGCAGACCTTGAAGCTCGTCGAGATCGACTTCGTCGGGCCCTTGCCCCGCTTGACCTTGATCGTGGCGCGGGCGCGCAGGCGGTGGGTCGAGCCGGCCTTGAGCCTCTTGACCGTCAGCCGCTTGGTGAACGGCGCCTTCCTGTCGGTCTTGCCCTGCTTCTTGCGGTCGATGTAGAAGTCGACCTTCGTCACCTTCACGAACTTCGTGCCCTTCTTCTTCGAGCGCTTGAAGGAGAGGCGGGCGGTGAAGGAGGTGCCCGCGGGCACGCAGGCGCGGGGCGCGGCGAGCGTGACCCTCCCACCCGCGACGGTCACCGTCTTGGTCTTCGTCGGCGAGCGTGGTGCGGACGGTGCGGACGGTGCCGAGATCGGGGTCGCGCCGGGTGGCGAGGGGACCCCGGCCGAGCTGACCAGGACGCCGAGGCTCGCCGTCCCGGCGTTCCCGGCGTTGTCGGTGAAGGCGACACGCACGGTGTAGAAGCCCGGGCTCGGGAACGTGAGGGCGACGGGGTTGCCGCCGGCTGCCGGGACTCCCGTGGCGCTCCAGGCGAAGGAGCTCGGGTTGATCCCGGAGCCGCCCGCGTTGTCGGCGACGTTCGCCATGTAGGTCGTGGGCACGCCGGCGGTCGCCGCCGCCGGGCCGGAGATGGTGCCCGCGGGGGCGATGAGGTCGGGGATCTCGTTGGCCCGCGTGGAGGCGAGCAGCCGGCCGCCCGCGCCCGCGACGACCGCGTCGGTCGCGCTGGACTTGTGGACCGCCAGCCAGTCGGTGAGCGCATCGGGCGCATCGGCCCGCTGGAAGTAGGCCGTTTCGCCGCCGAGGGTGACGATGATGTCGCCGCGCCTGCCTGCCGCGACGGCCGAGCCGCCGGCGGCTGCGACGCCCCGCAGGCTCTCGATGTCCGAGGCGGACCCGTTCGGATAGACGAGGCTGAGGTCGTACGTGGTCCCGGAGTCGCTCGAGAAGCCGAACGAGAGGCTCCCGCCGCACGCGCCGACGACCCACGACCGGTTCGCGCTCGTCAGGTCGACGGCGAGCCTGCTGGGAGAGCCAGGACAGTTGACCGAAGAGTTGTTGCGCGCGGCGGCGGCGGTGGCGAACGCGTCGGTGGTGATGAGCCGCTGGCCGAAGTTGGTCGTGCTGAGGTAGATGAGCTGATCGGTCACCGCCCCGATGTCGGTGGTCCGGTCGGAGACGGGGTCGACCCGGCAGGTGGCGTTCGCCTGCCTCGAGACGTCGCTGACGCTCACCGGGCCGGCACCCACGAGCTTGAGCACGACCCCCCGGTCGTCCCCGACGACGTAGGCGGTGTTCGCCGCCGCCCAGGTCACCGCGTTGAGGTTGCCGGTCGGGGTGGCGTTCCGCGGGAACGGGCCGACGCCGCCGCAGGCGTGCGGGAAGGTCGTGTTCGCCAGGGGCACCAGCGACCAGGCCGCGCCGTTGAAGCGGTAGAGCTTGCCGTTCGCCGCGGTGGCGAGCGCCCGGTCACCAGCCGGGTTGAAGGCGATGTCGGTGAACTGGACGCCGGGGGCGTTCAGCTGCTCGACTCCGTTGCGAAGGATCTTCCCTCCGGTCGTCGCGATCAGGATGTCGCCGGGCCCTCGCGTGTCCACCGCCGAGATGTCCTGGGTGGTGCCGGAGGCGATCGGCGTCCAGATGCCGGCGGCGGCCGGAGCGGCTGCGGCGAGGGGAACGGCGACGGCGAGCAGAACGGTCGAGACGAGACGGCGCACGGGTGGCTCCTGGGAAGGGGAGCCAGCATCCTTCCTCGCTGTCAGTCTCCTGGCAAGGCTCTGGACGAAAGAATGTGCGCCGGAAAGCGGCAAATCACCTCGTACCGGCTACGCCGGTGATCTTCGCGGCGATCGCTACGCGCCTCCCGCTCACGTTTCGACTGACGACGTCACAAGGGGATGTTGCCGTGCTTGCGCTTCGGCCCCGGCTCCCGTTTGGTGAGCAGGGTGTGGAGCGCCGAGACGAGCTTCGGGCGGGTCTCGTGCGGCAGGATCACGTCGTCGATGTAGCCGCGCTCGGCCGCCACGTACGGGTTCGCGAAGCGCGCCTTGTAGTCGTCCATGAGCCGCGAGCGGCGCTCGTCCGGCGTCGGGGAGGCCGCGATGTCACGGCGGTAGATGATGTTGACCGCGCCCTCCGGCCCCATCACGGCGACCTCGGCCTGCGGCCAGGCGAAGTTGAAGTCCGCGAGCAGGTGCTTGGAGGCCATGACGTCATAGGCGCCGCCGTAGGCCTTGCGGGTGATCACGGTGATCTTCGGGACGGTCGCCTCGGTGAACGCGTAGAGGAGCTTCGCGCCGTGGCGGATGATCCCGCCCCACTCCTGCGAGGTGCCCGGCAGGAAGCCGGGAACGTCGGTGAAGGTGATGATCGGGATGTTGAACGCGTCGCACGTGCGCACGAAGCGGGCGGCCTTGGCGCTCGCGTCGATGTCGAGGACGCCGGCCATCTGGGCGGGCTGGTTGCCCACGACGCCGACCGCGTAGCCGTCCAGGCGCGAGAAGCCGCAGACGATGTTCTTCGCGAAGTGCTCGTGGATCTCGAAGAACTCCCCGTCGTCCATCGCGAGCTTGATGACCTCGCGCATGTCGTACGGCTTGTTCGCGGAGTCCGGGACGATCGTGTCGAGCGCCTCGTCCATCCGGTCCGGGTCGTCGGTCGGGGTGATGCGCGGCGGCGTCTCGAGGTTGTTCTGCGGGAGGAACCCCATGAGGTAGCGGGTGTCCTCGATGCACTGGTCCTCGTCATCGGCGGCCAGGTGGGCCACGCCGGACTTCGTGTTGTGGGTCATCGCGCCGCCGAGCGACTCGAAGTCGACCTCCTCACCGGTGACCGTCTTGATGACGTCGGGGCCGGTGATGAACATGTGCGAGGTCTCCTTCACCATGAAGATGAAGTCGGTGATCGCGGGGGAGTAGACCGCGCCGCCCGCGCACGGCCCCATGATCAGCGAGATCTGCGGGATGACGCCCGAGCACTTCACGTTGCGGACGAAGACGTCGCCGTAGGCGCCGAGGGAGACCACGCCCTCCTGGATCCGGGCCCCACCCGAGTCGTTGATGCCGATGACCGGGCAGCCGATCTTGGCCGCGAGGTCCATCACCTTGCACATCTTCTCGGCCATCACCTCGCCGAGGGAGCCTCCGAAGACCGTGAAGTCCTGGCTGAAGACGCAGACGCGGCGCCCGTCGATCGTGCCGTGGCCGGTGACCACGGCATCGCCCCACGCCCGGTTCTTCTGCATGTCGAAGTCGACCGTGCGGTGGCGCACGAAGGTGTCGAGCTCCTGGAAGGAGCCCTCATCGAGGAGCTTCTCGATCCGCTCGCGCGCCGTGTACTTGCCCTTCGCGTGCTGCTTCTCCTCGGCCTCGGGGGAGGAGTGAGCCGCCGCGGTGCGGAGCTCCTGCAGCTGGGCGACCTTCTCGTCGAACGTCTCGGGGGAGTGCTGGCGCGTCGTCATCAGGCGCGGAATCCTAGATGAGCGTCCCGCACGGTGAGGCTGCGGGACCGTGCCGAGACCCGCGGACGCGCCAGACTGCACGGATGGCCCGCCCGTTCCCGCCCTGCCCCGGTGTCCGTCACGAGTTCGTCGAGGTCGCCACCGGCCTGCGGATGCACGTCGCCCTCGCCGGTCCCGAGGACGGCCCGCCGGTGCTGCTGCTGCACGGCTGGCCGCAGCACTGGTGGTGCTGGCGGGGCGTCATCCCGGCGTTCGCGGAGGCCGGTTACCGCGTCATCGCTCCCGACCTTCGGGGCGCTGGGTGGACCGACGTCCCCGAGGGCGGCTACGAGAAGGAGCAGTTCGCCTCCGACGTGCTCGCCCTGCTCGACGCGCTCGGGGTCGAGCGCTGCGCCTTCCTCGGGCACGACTGGGGTGCCTGGACGGGCCAGCTGATGGCCCTGCGCGAACCCGCGCTCTTCTCGCGGATGGTCCTCTGCAACATCCCGCCGGTGTGGCCGCCGAGCGGCCGCCTCCAGGTCGCCGCGAACGCCTGGCGGCTGAGCTACCAGGTCGTCGGGACGCCGCTGCTCGGGCCGGCCTTCCAGCGCTCGCGAGGGATGAACCGCGTCTACGAGGGCATCCCGCCCGAGCACCGCGGGCCGTTCCGTGACGCCTTCAAGGAGCGGGAGCGCGCGGTCGCGGGTTCGAAGTACTACTCGACCTTCGTGACCCGCGAGCTCCCCGAGCTCCTGCGCGACCGCTACGCCGGGCGGCGGCTGCGACCGCCGCTGCTGGTCCTGCACGGCACCGCCGATCCGGTCATCCGCCCCTTCCAGGTCGAGGACTTCCGTCTGCACGCCGACCGGGTGGAGATCGAGTGGGTGCACGGGAGCGGCCACTTCGTGGTCGACGAGCAGCCGGAGCTCGTCGCCGAGCGGGCGCTCGCGTTCCTCGGGGCGGACGGTTCTGGGGCACGTTCGGGTCCTCCAGCAACCACAACGTGACCGACGACGCCGCCCGGGTACCTCCGACACCAGCATGAGCGAAGCGATCGTCATCGGGGCCGGACCGAACGGATTGGCCGCAGCGATCCGCCTGGCCGGCGCGGGGCGCTCGGTGACCGTGCTCGAGGCGGCCGACGCGCCCGGCGGCGCGGTGCGCACGCAGGAGCTCACGCTGCCGGGCTTCCGCCACGACGTCTTCTCCGCCGTCCACCCGGCGGGCGCCGCCTCTCCCGTCTTCGCGGGGATGCCACTGGAACGTCACGGCCTGGAGTGGGTGCACCCCGAGGCGTGCGTGGCGCACACGCTCGACTCCGAGCGCTCGGCGGTCCTGTACCGCTCGCTGGATCGGACAGCGGGCTCGCTCGACGCGCTCCGCCCGGGCGACGGTGAGGCATGGGCGGACTTTGCGCGGCCGTACGTGGACGCGTCCGACGCGGTGCGCGCGACGA
>JACDAP010000203.1 GCA_013695395.1 Solirubrobacterales bacterium | reverse complement strand
CGGATGAGCGCGGGCGGCCAGACCTACCTGCCGCTCCGCGTCAACATGGCGGGCGTCATCCCGGTCATCTTCGCCGCCTCGATCATGGCCTTCCCGCCCACCGTGGGCCAGCTGATCAACACGCCCGGAGCTCGCTCGTTCGCGACCTTCCTGAACCCGGGCGGCGTGCCGTACATCATCGGCGAGTCGCTGATGATCATCCTCTTCACGTACTTCTACACCGCGGTCACCTTCAACCCGGTCGACCAGGCGGAGAACCTGAAGAAGTACGGCGGCTTCATCCCAGGTGTGCGCCCGGGCCGGCCGACCGCCGAATTCCTCGACCGCATCCTCGCGCGGCTCACCTTCCCGGGCGCGCTGTACCTCGCGGCGGTGGCGGCGCTGCCGACGATCCTGATCGCGCAGACCAGCGCGAACTTCTTCTTCGGCGGCACCTCGATCCTGATCGTGGTCGGCGTCGCCCTTGACACCATGAAGCAACTCGAAGCGCAGCTGATGATGCGCAACTACGAGGGCTTCCTGAAGTAGATAGGGTCCATCCCTGTCCGGAGCACAAGCCGCCCCCTGGGGCGGTTTTCCGGTTCTGGATGGCCTTCCGCCACGTCATGTCCTCAGAGCTCAACCTCATCCTCCTCGGCCCGCCCGGCGCCGGCAAGGGCACCCAGGCCGACCGTCTGCGCGACGACTTCCCGCTGGCGTACATCGCCACCGGGGACATGCTCCGCGAAGCGCGGACGGAGGGCACCGATCTCGGGCTGAAGGCACAGACGTACATGGAGGCGGGTGACCTCGTCCCCGATGAGCTCGTGATCGGCATCGCCGTGGAGCGCATCCAGGCCGACGACGCGCGCGACGGCTTCCTCCTGGACGGGTTCCCGCGGACCGTGCCGCAGGCCGACGCGCTCGGCGAGGAGATGGAGAAGCTCGGCCGCGGGATCACCGCGGTCCTGCTCGTGGAGGTCGCCGACGACGAGATCATCAAGCGGATCTCGGGGCGCCGGGTCTCGAAAGCCGGCCGGACCTACCACGTCGACTACGATCCGCCGAAGCATGCGGGGCGCTGCGACGTCGACGGCACACAGCTCGTGCAGCGCGAGGACGACAAGCCCGAGGTCGTGACGGCACGGCTCTCGAAGTACCACGAGGCCACCTCGCCGCTGATCGATTATTACGAGGACCAGGGGCTGCTGCGGCGATTCGACGGCTCCCGTTCGCCGGTCGAGGTCCACGACCACATCCGGGCGACGCTCGCTACGCTGCGCCTCGAAGACGAGCTCTAGCCACCTCCGTCGTGATCATCCGCAAGTCACCCGCCGAGATCGAGAAGATGGCGGCGGCGGGCGTCGTCCACACCAAGGCGATGAAGCTCGCGGAGAGCAAGATCCGTGAGGGCGTCACCACCCTGGAGATCGACCAGGCGGTCGAGAAGCTGATCCGCTCGCACGGGGGAGAGCCCTCGTTCAAGGGGTACCACGGCTTCACCGGCTCCATCTGCGCCTCACCGAACTCGATGGTCGTCCACGGGATCCCGGGTCCCTACCGGCTCGAGCGCGGCGACATTCTCTCGGTCGACATCGGCGTCACGCTCGACGGGTGGGTCGCCGACGGCGCGGTCACCTTCCCGGTCGGGCCGATCACCCCGATCGCCCGAAAGCTCCTCGAGGTCACCCGGCAGGCGCTCTTCGACGCGGCCGAGCAGTGCCGGCCCGGGAACCGGCTGGGCGACGTCTCCCACGCCGTGCAGGCCTGCGTCGAAGCCTCCGGGATGAGCGTCGTGCGCTCCCTGGTCGGCCACGGGATCGGCCGGGACATGCACGAGGCGCCCCAGATCCCCAACTACGGCCAGCCCGGTCGCGGTCCCAAGCTCGAGCCGGGCATGGTCCTCGCCGTCGAGCCGATGGTCAACGCCGGTGGACATCAGGTGCGCCTGGCGTCCGACGAGTGGTCGATCTTCTCCAAGGACGGCTCGCTGGCCGCCCATTTCGAGTTCACCATCGCGGTGACTGCCGACGGGCCGCGGATCCTCACCCCGTGGCACGAGGTCATCGACGCGGGCGCCGCGCCCGTTCCGGTCTCCTGAGCAGGTCTTTTGCGAGACCGCCGACCCGGAGCACGATCGCCTGCGCGCTGGTGCTATCGTGGCCGGTCCGCGTGCCGTAGGGCTCATCGCCCTTGCGCGCGCGGCTCCGACACTGGTAGCGGCGACCAGCAGCGGTCGCCAGAGCCACGTCGTCCGGACTCACAGCTCGAAAGGGATCATGAAAGTCAGACCTTCGGTCAAACCGATGTGCGAGAAGTGCAAGATCATCCGTCGCCACGGTGCGGTTCTCGTGATCTGCTCGAATCCGCGCCACAAGCAGCGACAGGGGTAAAGAAGACCACATGGCTCGCATCGCCGGGATCAACATCCCGCTCAACAAGCGCATCGAGATCGGCCTGACCTACATCTACGGGATCGGGCGCCAGACCTCCAACGACCTCCTCTCCTCGTGCGGGGTCGCGCCGGACACCTACGTCCGCGATCTGACCGACCAGGAGGTCGGGAAGCTCCGTGACGCCATCGACGAGATCACCGTCGAGGGTGACCTCCGCCGTGAGCGCTCGCAGAGCATCAAGCGGCTCATCGAGATCCAGTGCTACCGCGGCCGCCGCCACCAGCGCGGCCTCCCGGTGCACGGCCAGAACACCAAGAACAACGCGCGCACGCGCAAGGGGCCCAAGCGCATGTCCGTCGCCGGCAAGAAGAAGGTCAAGAAGTAGATGCCCGCTCCCAAGCGCCCCGCGCGCGGCCGCCGCAAGGCCAAGAAGAACATCCCGGTCGGGCAGGCCCACATCAAGACGTCGTTCAACAACACGATCGTCTCGCTGACCGATCGCTCGGGCAACGTCATCGCCTGGGAATCGGCCGGTGGCGCGGGCTTCAAGGGTTCGCGCAAGTCGACCCCGTTCGCCGCGCAGGTCACGGCGGACGCCGCGGCCCGCAAGGGCATCGATCAGGGCCTCCAGAAGGTCGAGGTCTTCGTGAAGGGCCCCGGCTCCGGTCGTGAGACCGCGATCCGCTCTCTCCAGGCCGCGGGCCTGGAGGTCACCGGCGTCAAGGACGTCACCCCGCAGGCCCACAACGGCTGCCGCCCCCGCAAGCGGCGCCGCGTCTAAGGAACTTCGTATGGCTCGAGATACCTCCCCCCAGTGCAAGCAGTGCCGCCGTGAGGGCATCAAGCTCTTCCTCAAGGGTGAGCGCTGCCTGACGGACAAGTGCGGCGTCGAGCGCCGCGCCTACCCGCCGGGCGACCACGGTCGCGGCCGCCAGAAGCAGAGCGAGTACCGCGTGCAGCTGCGCGAGAAGCAGAAGGCCCGCCGCTACTACGGCGTGCTCGAGAAGCAGTTCCGCCTGTACTACGACAAGGCCTCGCGCACCGAGGGCATCACCGGCGAGAACCTGCTGACGCTGCTCGAGCGCCGCTTCGACAACGTGCTCGTGCGACTCGGCTTCGCCGCCTCGCGCCGCCAGGCCCGCCAGCTGATCCGCCACGGCCACTGGACGATCAACGGCCGCCGGGTGGACATCCCGAGCTACCAGGTCCGCGAGGACGACGTCATCGCCGTCAAGGCCGAGACTGCCGCCGAGCAGATCATCCGTGACGCGACCGAGCTGACCGCCGCCGTGCCGGCCTGGCTCCAGGCCGATCACGACGCGCTGACCGCGAAGGTCCTGCGCAAGCCCGAGCGCCGCGAGATCACGGCGCCGGTGCAGGAGCAGCTCATCGTCGAGCTGTACTCCAAGTAGTCCCCGGCAACACCTGAAAGACCCCGCCGCAGACAGAAGAGAGTGCGCGGCGGGGGCCCGAACCCCCCGCGCCACCTCCACCCGCGGGCCACCACGAAGAACTGAGAACCCCAACATGCTCGACTTCCAGATTCCCCGGATCACCAGCGAATCCGTCGAGGAGAACCGCGGCACCTTCACGATCGAGCCGCTCGATCGCGGCTTCGGCTACACGTTCGGCAACTCGCTGCGCCGCGTGCTGCTGAGCTCGCTGCAGGGCGCCGCCGTCACGAGCGTGCGCATCGAGGGCGTCGCCCACGAGTTCTCGACGATCAAGGGCGTCACCGAGGACGTCACCGACATCGTCCTGAACCTGAAGGACATCGTCTGCAAGATGCACTCCGATGCGACCGAGGTCGAGGCGCCGCTCGTCGTCACCGGTCCCGGAGACATCACCGCGAAGGACATCGACCTGCCCGCCGGCGTCGAGATCCTGAACCCGGACGTGCACATCGCGACGCTCGAGAAGAAGACCAAGCTCGAGCTGTACCTGACCATCGGCCAGGGCCGCGGCTACCGCCCGGCGGACGACAACAAGTCCGCCGACCAGCCGATCGGTGTCATCCCGATCGACTCGATCTTCTCACCGGTCCGTCGCGTGGCCTACGCCGTCGAGCAGGCGCGGGTCGGCCAGCGCACCGACTACGACAAGCTCACCCTGGACGTCGAGACCGACTCCTCGGTCGAGCCGCAGGCCGCGCTCCGTGAGGCCGCCGAGATCCTCATCCAGCAGCTGGCGATCTTCACCGACCCCGACCGGGTCGAGGAGCTCCGCGCCGGCATGGGCGGCGGGAACGCGCTGGACCAGGGCGGAGCGGGCGGAGCCTCGGCCACCAACGGCGGCGCGGCCGCCGGCGGGCCGATGCACGACATCCTCATCGAGGAGCTCGAGCTCGGCGTGCGCTCCTACAACTGCCTCAAGCGGGCCGGCATCCAGACCGTCGGCGACCTCATCACGAAGTCCGAGGGTGAGCTCAACGCGATCCCGAACTTCGGCAAGAAGTCGATCGACGAGGTCATCGAGACCCTCCACGGCCGCGGCCTGAACCTCCGCGACGACTAGGAAGACATGCGCCACCAGAAGACCCGCAACAAGCTCTCCCGCTCCAGCGCGCACCGCAAGGCGCTGCTGGCCAACCTCTGCAAGGAGGTCATCCAGCACGAGCGGATCAAGACCTCCGAGGCGAAGGCCAAGGCGGTCAAGCCCGAGCTCGAGGAGCTCATCACGCTGGCCAAGCGTGGGGACCTCCACGCGCGGCGTCAGGCGCTGAGCGCCCTCGGGCAGGACAAGTTCACCGTGCACAAGCTCTTCGAGGAGGTCGCGCCCCGGTACGCGGAGCGGCCCGGCGGCTACACGCGGATCCTGAAGCTCGGGCCGCGGCGTAGTGACAGCACCGAGATGGTCTTCCTCGAGCTGGTCTGAGGTTCGTTGGGTCGGCCGGGTGAGACGTCCCGGCGCGTTCCCCGATCGCGAACATCCCGCGCGTTCTCCGCGTGCGCCGTGGCGCCATCGCGAAGCCACTTCGCCGGAGCGCCCGACGCGTCCGCTGACATCAGCCCCGCTCTGCTGGCGACTTGGCGGGAGTGACCATGCCGTGGGCGCGGACCTGCGTAGCAGCTATGTAAGGACTGCTCCGTAGCGTGGAGGTATGGCTCGCGATCGTCGTCCCTCCCTCGCCGTCAAGCTCGCCGCCGCGCTGGCCGTGCCGCCCGTCGTCCTGCTGGGGCTCTGGCTCTTCGCCGGGCCACCGTCGTCGCGACCGTGGAGGTGAAGACGAGGAAGCCGCCCACCACGGCTGAGCCGACGCCGGCGGCCGAGCCGCAGCCGGCCCCCCAGGTGGCGCCGGAGCCTGCCGCGGAGCCGAAGCC
>JACDAP010000194.1 GCA_013695395.1 Solirubrobacterales bacterium | reverse complement strand
TCCGGTCCAGGGCTTGAGAGAAGATCCGCGCGGCCAGGCGCATCAGCTGTCCCTCCGCGCCCGGCTCGGGCAACGCGCTCTGGCGCACGTGGAACTCGAGGTTGAACTGCGGATCGTCGACCCAGAGCGGGCGCCCGGTCTCGAAGCGCGGGAAGGTCAGCTTCTGGCGGTAGCGGGGCACGAGGTGCAGGCGGCCGCGGATCGAGTCGAGGAACTCGGAGTAGGGCGGAGGCGGTCCCTCTAAGATCGTCACCGCGCCCACGTGCATGTGCGAGTTCGCGCCCTCCTGATGCAGGAACGAGGCGTCGATCGCGCTCAGGCGGTCGAAGTGCTGCTGGGTCATGCGGGGCTCCCCCTCCGGTGGACGTGGGCGAACGCTACCGTCCGCGGGAGATGTTCACCGACGAGCTGCGGGCGTGCGCCGACGAGGTCTGGGAGGCCCAGCACGCCCACCCGTTCGTCACCGGCATCGGGGACGGCACGCTGAGCGAGGAGCGCTTCGCGCACTGGGTCCGCCAGGATCACCTCTTCCTCATCGACTACGCGCGGCTGCTCGCGCTCGGTGCCGCCCGTGCGCCCGACCTGCCGACGATGCGCCGCTTCGCAGAGCTCACGCAGGCGATCCTGGGCGAGGAGATGGAGCTCCATCGCGCCCTGGCCGCGAGCCTCGGGATCGCCCAGGCCGAGCTCGACGCCGAGCCCGCCGCACCCGCGACCGCCGCCTACTGCGACTTCCTCCTGCGGACCGCCGCGCTGGGCGAGCTGGGAGAGCTCGCCGCCGCGCTGCTGCCGTGCATGTGGGGCTACAGCGAGGTCGGGGAGCGCCTGGCCGCGCGCGGGGCCCCCGGGCACGAGCACTACGACGCCTGGATCGCCACCTACGCAGACCCGGCGTTCGCCGAACAGGCCTCCTGGTGCCGGGACCTCGTGAACGCGCTGGCCGCGGAGGCCGGTCCGGCGGTACGGTCGCGGATGAGCCGGGCCTTCCTGGCGTCCTCGCGCCTCGAGCTCGAGTTCTGGGAGATGGGCTGGACCCTCCAACGACGGGAGACCTGATGGCGTGGGACTTTGCGACCGAGCCGGAGTTCGCGGCCAAGCTCGACTGGATGCGCGACTTCGTGCGCGAGGAGATCTGGCCTCTGGAGACGATCTTCGGCGAGCTCACCCAGGCCGAGGTCGACCGGATCTACGCGCCGCTGCAGGAGCGCGTCAAGGAGCAGGGGCTGTGGGCCGCCCACCTCGATCCGGCCCTCGGCGGCCAGGGCTTCGGCCAGGTGAAGCTGGGGCTGATGCACGAGATCCTCGGCTCGAGCCCGTTCGCACCGAACGCGTTCGGCTGCCAGGCGCCCGACTCCGGGAACTCGGAGATCCTCGCCCTCGCGGGCACCGACGAGCAGAAGGAGCGCTATCTGCACCCGCTGCTGGCCGGCGACCTCAAGTCCGCCTTCTCGATGACCGAGCCCGACACCGCCGGTTCGGATCCGACGCTGCTCAAGACCCGTGCGACCAAGGACGCGGACGGCTGGGTGCTCTCCGGCCACAAGTGGTTCTCCTCCAACGCCTCGATCGCGGACTTCCTGATCGTGATGGCGGTGACCGACCCGGACGCCCGCTCGCACCAGCGTGCCTCGATGTTCCTCGTCGACGTGAACACCCCTGGCGTGGAGATCATCAGGGACGTCGCGACGATGGAGCACCCCGAGGAAGCATTTGGCAAGCTCGGCGGCCACGCGGAGGTCCGCTACACCGACGTCCGCCTGCCGCCCGAGGCGCTGCTCGGCGGCGAGGGGGAGGGCTTCCTCATCGCCCAGCACCGGCTCGGGCCCGGCCGCATCCACCACTGCATGCGCTGGCTCGGCGTGAGCGCGCGGGCCTTCGACATGCTCTGCGAGCGCGCCCACTCCCGCTACGCGCACGGGTCGCTGCTGGCCGACAAGCAGACCGTCCAGAACTGGATCGCGGACTCCGCCGCCCAGATGCACGCCGCGCGCCTGATGACCCTGCACGCCGCCTGGGTGATGGACACGCAGGGCGCGGCGGCCGCCCGCAAGGAGATCTCGCTGATCAAGTTCTACGGCGCCGGGGTGCTCCACGACGTGATCGACCGCGCGCTCCAAGCCCACGGCTCGCTCGGCTACTCGACCGACATGCCGCTCGAGGCGATGTACCGCTACGCCCGCGCCGCGCGCCTCTACGACGGCCCGGACGAGGTGCACCGCCAGTCGGTCGCCCGCCAGATCCTCCGCGGCTACCCGGCGCCCGATGCCGGCGTCCCGCCGCGTGAGCACGTCCCCACCCGACAGGCCGCCGCCCGCGAGAAGTTCGCCGCGCTGCTCGAGGCGGTGAGCTCGAACGACTGACGCGCGCGAGACGCGCAAGGCGCTCTCGATCCGGATCCTCGTCGTCGCGCTGGTCGCCCAAGCGCTGCTCTTCGGCGGGCTGATCCTCGTGCTCAGCCAGGGCGTCCCGTTCTTCGGCAAGGAGGTCGCGGGCGACTGTCCGCCGCGCAGCGCCTGCGCCGCGGCGCGGGCGGCGGCGCCGAGCTCGTCCTCGCTCCCGCGGGCGCGGACGGACCGCTTCGACGCCGCCCGGGCGCTCCGGCTCGTCGATCTCCAGCTCGCCTTCGGCCAGCGCCCCGCCGGTTCCCGCGCCCTCCGCCGCACCGCCGAGCGGCTGAAGCGCGAGCTTCCGCGCGGCCGCTTCGAGAACGTCCCCGGTCACCCGGGCCTCAGGAACATCGTGGGCGTCCTGCCGGGCCGCAGGCCCGCGCTCGTGATCGGCGCCCACTACGACACCGAGTCTCACCCTGAGGGTTTCGTCGGCGCCAACGACTCCGCCGCCGGGAGCGCCGCGGTCATCGAGATCGCCCGGGCCATGGGCCGCACGAGGCGGCCGGCGGGTGCCCGCGAGCTTCGCTTCGTCCTCTTCGACGGGGAGGAGGAGCCGCGCGAGGAGGACAACGACGACTTCTTCGCAAACGCCCTGCGCGGTTCGAAGGCCTACGTCAAGGCCCACGCCGAGCGGACGCACGCCCTCGTGCTGCTCGACTACATCGCGAACAAGGGTCTCGAGCTGCCGCGCGAGGGCTCCTCCGACCCCGGGCTCTGGCGCCAGCTGCGAGCGGCGGCGGGCCGCGTCGGGGTCGGCCGCGTCTTCCCCGACACAGAACAGACCGCGATCTTCGACGATCACACCCCGTTCCTGAACGCGGGGATCCCGGCGATCGACCTGATCGACTTCTCCTACGAGCACGCCGACTCGCTCGAGGACACCCGCGACAAGCTCGACCCGCGCGCCATCGACGCGGTGGGGGAGAGCGTCGTGGAGCTTCTGCGCGCCCGCGACCGCGCGCGCCGCTGAGACCGTCAGGACGAACCGCCCGCCATTCCCCCCGCGGGGCGAGGAGGATGGCGGGCGGTTCGCCGAGCCGAGCGGCCTTCCTACACTCAGGTGCATGGCTGTCGAGAAGCTCCTGCTCGCCGCTCCTCGCGGCTACTGCGCCGGTGTCGACCGGGCCGTGGAGACCGTCGAGCGTGCGCTCGACCTCTACGGCGCACCCGTCTACGTGCGCAAGGAGAT
>JACDAP010000147.1 GCA_013695395.1 Solirubrobacterales bacterium | reverse complement strand
CCGTGAAGGTTGCGGCGAACGCCCCGGGGCTGATCGGCGGGATCACCTTCGACGAGGGCGTGACGCTCCGCGAGACCGAGAACACGCTCTTCACCTTCTCCGGGACCGATCCGCCGAGCGGTCCGTTCGCCCTGTCACCGGGCTCGGAACGGACCTTCGAGGTCGAGGTGACCGGCGGCGCCCGCGGCACCAGTGCGCTGCGCTCCTCGGTGCACGGCAAGGACTCGCTCGGCCGTACCGCCGCCGCCGGCGACCGGCAGGTCGTCAAGGTCGGGCAGGACATCACGGTGAAGGTCACCGCCGACCCCGACGAACTCGCGCTGGGGCTCGAGCTCGACCCCGAGACCGGGCGCCCGCCGACCAAGCCGCTGGAGCTGACCGTCGAGCTCCAGAACGTTTCGGGCGAGGACCTCACCGACGTGACGCTCGACCTCCAGACGATCGTGCGCCAGCTCGTCGGCCGCGACCCGCTGGCCCCGTACCCCCTGCAGATCGAGACGCGTCGCGGGGAGGACGGGCAGCCCGACACGCCGCTGACCAACGCCCAGGCGCGGGAGATCGCGCTCGGTGCCCTCGCTGACAACGCCACCCAGACGCTGCGCTTCGGAGCCAAAGCCGCCGACAAGGCGATCGTCGACGTACGGGCGAGCGCCTCGGGGAAGACGCTCGAACCGCGCACGGCCACCGGCAGCGGCGCCACGGTCGTGCGCATCGACTCTCCGGCGACGCTGACGCTGACCTCGAGCGGGCCGCTGACCGGCACCGTCCAGGGTGGCGGCCTCTACACCTACGCAGGCACGGTGCAGAACATCAGCCCCGACGAGGACGTCACGGTCCTGTTGCGGGCCGACCGGAGAGGGCCGATCACCGGCGGGCAGGTCGATCTGCTCGGCGAACCCGACGACTGCGGCGCAGGGATCTTCAAGCGCCTGGAGCCGGGAGAGCGGATGCCGGTCTTCGGAGCCCTGCGCGGGAGCACCGAGGCGGGAGGGCACGCCACGATCGACCTGAACCTGACGGGGCGGCGGCACACCTACGACAGCGAGGGGAACCCGATCGAGGTCCCCTTGGCCTCGGCGGACATCCTCGTGGGTGAGGGGGCCGACCGGCGCGAGGTCGACGTCTTCCAGCTCGAGCCGATCGTCCCGCCGATCTCGGTGGGCGGGGTGGCATGGCTCGTCTCCGACTCGGCGGCACGCGCGTTCGGCGCCCGGGTGACCGGCGCGGTCGAGTCGGTCAGCGCCGCTCGCGCGTCGGTCGAGAGTTTCCGCGAGACGCCCATGTCCGTGCACCTGCAATGGCTGCTGACGGTGATCCGCGAGGAGGTGCCCGAGGCCTTCGACCAGGCCCAGGCCGATCTCGTGCGTACGCTGCTGGCCTTCGACGACCAGCTCGATTCGGGCGAGGCGATCGACATCGCCCGCGACGTCTGGGGCCGCGGCATCGTGGCCTCCGAGCAGGCCTGGAAGGACGCCACCTGGCAGGACCTGTCCAGGCTGACGGGCACCGTGGTCGGCTCGACCGCGCCCGACCTGGCGCTCGAGGCCGTCCTGCCGGCGATCGGCTCGTGCAAGCTGCTGAAGTTCGGCGGCAAGACCGCGATGCTGCGCCGTGCCGAGCGGCTCGGGGCCACGCGCGCGGGTCGGCTTTTGGCCAAGGGCATGAAGGGCCTGGTGCCGGGTGATGAGATCTCGGCGCTGCTGGCGCGCAAGCTCTACGGCATCGACGGGGTCATCGACTCGCAGCTGATCGCCTACGCGAAGGCCAAGAAGGTCGTCATCGCCGTCCGCGAGCGCTCCCCGGGCTCGATCCGCCGCCTCGCCGAGGGGCTGCTGCCCAAGTGGGAGAAGGTCAAGGCCAAGAACGTCTCCCAGCTCGACATCGACTTCCTCGGCTTCCACGAGACCCACCTGGACACGGCGATGCTCAAGCAGATGCCGGACGAATCGGTCATCCGCGCACGGATCGCCGGCAAGGACCCTGACACGCAGGAGAAGGTGCTCGCCCGCTGGCAGCAGCGCAAGAAGGAGTGGGAGGGCAAGGACCGTGCGGCGATGGAGGCCTACGAGCAGGGCGGCAAGATCCCCGCACCGTCGAAGGAGGTCGGTCTCAACCCCCTGGAGAACGGGCAGCCAGACGCGCAGAACGTCTGGACCGACCAGGACTTCGAGCTCACGCGCGTGGGGCAGGGCGACCCCCCACTGATCGGGGCCACCGACGGGTTGCCCGTGTACCAGCCCCGGGCGAAGAAGGACGGGAAGTTCCGGGCGATGACGGGGGACATGGACCCGATCGCCATCCTCGACGAGAAGGGGCAGATCCCCTCACTGGAGCGGCGCCTGGAGATCTACAAGGACCTCGCCAAGATGGGCTTCCAGCATCCCGAGTCGCTGACCTGGGACAACGCGGTCGAGCGGGCCAAGTACCTCTTCGACTTCGACCTGGCCAACGGTGAGGGCCGGGCGCTGCTGGCCTACGGGCCCGACGGGACTCGGCGCGCCGCGTACTTCGACTCGCGCAAGAGCCGGCTGGACGAGCTCAAGGAGGGCTACATGGCCTTGCTGGGCACCGAGATCGTCCTCGACGCGAAGGAGATCGTGGCCGGCGAGGTCCCGGTCATCGAGCGGCCCGAGACAGAGGCTCCGCTGTACCTCACGCCGGGCGGCAGCGTCGGAGCGAACCTCTCCGACACACCGGGCACCAAGCTCATCCGCCGCAACCTCAACGGGACCTTCTCGCAGTGGACGCGGGAGCGGGGCTGGCAGCCCTACACGCTGCCGGACGGCGCGACCCTGACCACCACGCCGCAGACCGCGGTGCGAACGGCGGTGGCCGCCGGGCAGACCCGGATCGACATCAACGACCAGGACGCGCTGATCCTCAAGCCGGGTGGCCAGTCGTGGTTCAAGCCCGGCGATCTCGTCGTCATCGACCCGGGCGGACCGAACGAGGAGTTCGTCACCGTCAAGGCGCTCGGCTCGATCATCACGAGCGCGCCGCTCACCAAGGACCACGTCTCGGGCGAGATGATCGCCGTCGTGCCCCAGGATGCGCCTGCGCCCCCGTCGGCCGGGCCGGCGCCGTCCGCCTCGACGCCGCTTGCCGTGCCGCTCACGCCACCCGTCTCGCCACCCGCCGTGCCGTCGCCCGGCGGCAAGCCGTCTTCCACGGCCGCTTCCGAGCCGAAGGCGAAAGCGCCGCGGCTTTCGGCGGTGAAGCTCGCGAAGCGGCGCTTCTCGCGGAAGTCGGGGACGAAGCTCTCGTTCAAGCTCGACAAGGCGGCGCGGGTGACCGTTTCGGTGAAGCGCAAGGTCAAGGGCCGCAAGAAGGGCAAGCGCTGCTCGACCAAGGTCAAGCGGGGGAAGCGGTGCACGGCCTACGTCAAGGCGAAGACCGTGCAGATCAAGGCGAAGAAGGGCGGCACCCGGATCACGTACGGCAAGCGGCTCAAGCGAGGCACTTACGTGGCGCGGGTGTCGGTCAAGGGCGGTCGCCGCGTGACGCTGCGCTTCATCGTGCGGTAGCGACCGCTCGTCGCGTCCGTGCTGCGAATGTCCCGCTATGCGGGATGTTCACCGCAGGGGCGGCCGCGTGGGTCAGAGCAGGTCGACCCGGCGCAGGAACGCGACCTGGTCGCCCGCGATCCGTGCGGGCGACTCCCCGACGAACGGGTCGAAGTGGTCGTACGGGTAGTCGTGGAGC
>JACDAP010000115.1 GCA_013695395.1 Solirubrobacterales bacterium | reverse complement strand
CTTGTTGCCGAGCTTGTCCTTCAGTCGCTGGAGGTAGAACGGGTTGCGCGTGCCGTCCGGGAGCAGGCGCGGGACCGCGAAGCAGCCGACGCCCTCGTCGGTCTGCGCGAGCACGAGGAAGAGGTCGCACATCGGCGCGCTCGTGAACCACTTGTGGCCGCGGAGCAGGTATTCCTCACCCGGACCGCCGCCGCCGACCGCGGTCGCCGTGGTCGTGTTGGCACGAACGTCCGAGCCGCCCTGCTTCTCGGTCATCGACATGCCGCACTTGGCCGAGCCCTTCTCGGCCGCGGGGAGCAGCCGCCCGTCGTAGGCGGACGCGGTGAGCAGCGGCTCCCACTCCGCCGCGATCTCCGGCTGCACGCGCAGGGCGGGGATCGCCGCGAAGGTCATGGTCATCGGGCAGCCGTGGCCGGCCTCGACCTGCCCGCCGATCAGCGAGAGCGCGGTCCGCAGGGCGTGGGCGCCGGCGCGCGGCTCGGTCCACGGCAGCGCGTGGACCCCGGCCTCCGAGGAGAGCCGCATCAGCTGGTGCCAGGCGGGGTGGAAGTCGACCTCGTCGATGCGGTGGCCGTAGCGGTCGTGGGTGTGGAGCACCGGCGGGTGCTCGTTGGCCTGCACGGCCCACTCCCCGACCTCCTCGGAGCCCCAGCGCTCCCCCGCCGCGGTCGCCCGGTCGACCCCCCAGCCGCCGCCCTCGCGCGCAAGCGCCTCGACGAGCGGAGGGTTCGTGGTGAACAGGTTCGTCGGGGTGAGCGGCGGCGCCTGGTTGGTGACCAAGTGGGTCTCGCGCGTGGCACCGGGCCGGGGAGGGGAGATGGCCATGTCTCGAATCGTACGCCACTGCGCCGGAGGAGTTGTCACCCTCACTCACATGGTCACGAGCATGCGAACCACCCTTGCCCTCGCCCTCTCGGCGCTGGTCACCGCCGGCGCTGTCGGCTGCGGGGGCAGCGATGACTCCGAGGAGTTCGACCCGGTCGGGACGACCTCGACGGACTCGACCACCGGCCCGACGGGAATCACGGGGTCCAGCGGCACCTCGGGGCTGCCGTCCGGTTCCACGACGCCCAAGCCGGCCACGCCCACCCAGCCCTCGGGCGGTGCCCCCGGCCCAGCGACGACGACAGCGGCGCCGACGACGAGCACCCCGGCGCCCAACACGGGGGGCGCATCGGCCGACGACCCGCCGGCCACGACGTCCACCGGGAAGACCGCGCCGCTGCCCAAGCAGAACCCGGCCTGCAAGCCCGGGACCGGTGCCGGCTTCCCCGACCGGCCGCAGTGCGAGCCGCTCAGCGGACCGGACGCCAACGAGGACGAGGGCCCGTAGGTCTCGGCGGAAGAGGCGCATAAACCACTACGTCGTTAGGTTCACGACCTCCTCATGAAGATCATCTACACGAACACCGACGAGGCCCCCGCCCTCGCCACCCACTCGCTGCTGCCGATCGTCGAGGCCTTCGCGGGGGCGGCCGGCGTCGAGGTCGAGACCCGCGATATCTCGCTCGCCGGGCGAATCCTCGCCCAGTTCGCCGATCTGCTGCCGCCCGAGCAGCAGGTCCCCGACGCGCTGGCCGAGCTGGGGGAGCTCGCGAAGACCGACGCGGCGAACATCATCAAGCTGCCGAACATCTCCGCGTCGGTGCCGCAGCTGAAGGCGGCCGTCAAGGAGCTGCAGGCGCAGGGCGCCGCGCTCCCTGACTACCCGGACAGCCCCGCCGACGACGAGCAGCGCGACGCCCGCGCCCGCTACGACCGCGTGAAGGGCAGCGCCGTCAACCCGGTGCTCCGCGAGGGGAACTCCGACCGGCGCGCGCCCGCGTCGGTCAAGGCCTTCGCGCAGGCGCACCCGCACTCGATGGGGGCATGGTCGAAGGATTCGAGATCTCACGTCTCGACCATGAGCGACGGCGACTTCCGCTCGACCGAACGCTCGGTGACGGTGCCGGCGACCACGGAGGTCTCGATTGAGCACGTCTCCGCCGACGGGACCACCACGGAGCTCAAGGCGCCGATGAAGGTGCTCGCGGGTGAGGTGCTCGACGGCAGCGTCATGCGCAAGGCCGCGCTGGACACGTTCCTGAAGGAGCAGGTCGCCGAGGCCAAGGAGCAGGGCGTCCTGTTCTCGGTCCACCTGAAGGCGACGATGATGAAGGTTTCCGACCCGATCCTCTTCGGCCACGCCGTCCGCGCGGTGGTCGGTGACCTGTTCGACGACGTGCCCGACGTCGACCCGGACAACGGGCTGGCCGGCCTGCTCAGCGCCCACCCGGAGAAGCAGGAGGCGGTGGACGCGGCGATCGCCGCCGGGCCGGACATCGCGATGGTCGACTCCTCCCGCGGGATCACGAACCTGCACGTGCCGAGCGACGTGATCATCGACGCCTCGATGCCCGCCGCGATCCGCACGAGCGGGCAGATGTGGAACAAGGACGACGCGCTGCAGGACACGAAGTTCGTGATCCCCGACCACTCCTACGCCGCGCTCTACGCCGAGACGCTCGACCACTGCCGCGAGCACGGCGCCTTCGACCCGGCCACGATGGGCACGACGCCGAACGTCGGCCTCATGGCCCAGAAGGCCGAGGAGTACGGCTCGCACGACAAGACCTTCGAGCTCTCCGGCGCCGGCACCGTCCGCGTGGTCGACACCGACGGGTCCGTGCTGATCGAGCACGAGGTCGAGGAGGGCGACGTCTGGCGGATGTGCCAGGCGAAGGACGCGCCGATCCAGGACTGGATCCGCCTTGCGGTGGAGCGCGCCCGCGCGACCGGCTCGCCGGCCGTCTTCTGGCTCGACGAGACCCGCGCCCACGACGCGGAGCTCTTGAAGAAGGTTCATCCGGCGCTCGAAGCGCTCGACACCGGGGGCCTGCAGCTCGAGGTCATGGACGTCGCCGAGGCCACCCGCTTCACGCTGGAGCGCGCGCGCCGCGGCGAGGACACGATCTCGGTCACCGGGAACGTGCTGCGCGACTATCTCACGGACCTGTTCCCGAT